>CAZIWG010000014.1:36470-44063 GCA_964542925.1 uncultured Granulosicoccaceae bacterium
TCGTAATAGAATTATTTTCTTGACAGGATTGACAGGATTGACAGGATTGACAGGAAATACTGTCATTGCGAACACAGTGAAGCAATCTTTAAATCTAGGCGTAAAATATTTCAGAACAAACTTTGAATTTTAGAGATTGCCGCGCTGCGCTCGCAATGACAGTAATCACTATCTATCGTCAATTTAAAGAAACAAGTTCCAGAAATATTGTTAAAAACAAAAAATCCAAAACCACAGCAATGATGTCAGTACTTAGATGATGGCGAATTACAAACGTCCCGTAAGGCGTTTGTTCAGCCAGCAGCTAAGTACTGGCAGCATTGCGACACTCATCCAACAAGTGAGCCTAACTAGACGAAAGTGATTGCTTAAGAACCCGACGCTGATCAGCGTTAAGTAAAATCTGTCGTTGCTCATCGTTACTGGCACTTCCCCAGCAAACAATTTCATCAACATGACGAAAACACCCCATGCAGATATCATTATCATCAAGACAACAATTTCTTACACAGGGTGATTGAACCGAATCTGAATTAATCTTTGTACCGGCTAAAGATAAGCGTGGCATTAGTGCCGCCGAAACCAAAGCTATTCGACATAACCGTATCTAGCGTCACATCATCCTGACGTTCACGAACAATAGGCACACCATCTGCTTCAGGATCCAGCTCAGTGATATTAGCGGTTGCACTAATAAAGCCTTCTTGTTGCATTAACAAAGAATAAATCGCTTCGTTCACACCTGCTGCACCCAAAGCATGTCCGGTTAAAGACTTAGTCGAACTAATCGCTGGCACATTATCGCCAAACACTTCCTTAACTGCTTCTAATTCTTTTAAATCACCGGCAGGAGTACTGGTTCCATGTGCGTTAATGTAATCGACGAGTGTATCGCAGGTTGCCATTGCTTGCTGCATACAACGTACTGCACCTTCACCTGATGGCGCTACCATATTGTAACCATCGGAAGTTGCACCATAGCCGGTTACTTCAGCATAGATTTTTGCACCACGCGCTTTAGCGTGTTCCAACTCTTCGAGTACTACACAACCACCACCGGCTGCAATTACAAAACCATCACGACTGACATCGTAAGGACGTGAAGCTGTTTCAGGAGCATCGTTATACTTTGACGACAAAGCGCCCATCGCATCAAACAAATCAGACATACTCCAGTGCACTTCTTCACCACCACCGGCAAACATCACATCCTGTTTACCCATTTGAATTTGTTCAAGCGCATTACCAATACAATGTGCGCTAGTGGCACAGGCCGAGCTAATTGAATAATTAATGCCTTTAATTTTAAACGCGGTAGATAAACAGGCCGACGTGGTACTCCCCATAGTACGAGTAACCATGTAAGGACCAATTTTTCTCAGTCCTTTATCACGTAATGTATCTGTCGCGATAACGATATTCTCATTCGAACCGCCACCCGAACCCATAATCAGTCCAGTGCGAACATTGGAAACATCATCTTCAGGCAAACCTGAATCTTCCACCGCTTGCTTCATCGCAATGTAATTGTAGGCAGCCGCATCACCCATGAAACGTAATAATTTACGATCAATGTGTTCTTTTAAATCAATGTGAACAGGTGCATGAACGTGGCTACGAAAACCCAGATCAGCATACTCTTGTGAAAATTCGATTCCCGAACGTCCTTCGCGTAAAGACTCGGTAACTTCTTTGGCATTATTGCCAATGCTGGAAACAATGCCCAGACCGGTAATGACTACACGTTTCATTTAAATCTCTCTTAGAATTGTTCAGTTGACGTAAACAAGCCAACACGCAAATCCTTCGCGGTGTAAATCACTTTGCCATCGACTTCCATGCTGGCATCGGCAATACCCATAATTAATTTTCGCATAATAACGCGCTTTAAATCGATACGGTAAGTCACTTTTTTATTTTTTGGTGTGACCTGACCGGTAAATTTCACTTCCCCCGCAGCTAACGCACGGCCACGACCCGGGCCACCTTTCCAACCAAGGAAGAAACCAATTAATTGCCACATAGAATCTAAACCAAGACAACCGGGCATGACAGGATCGCCTTCAAAGTGACAGGCAAAAAACCATAGATCAGGGTCGATATCCAACTCAGCAACAATTTGTCCTTTACCATGTTCGCCACCCTCATCACTAATATGGGTAATACGATCAAACATCAGCATCGGTGGCAATGGTAATTGTGCATTACCTTCACCAAATAATTCACCGTGTCCACATTGAAGTATTTCTTCCTTAGTAAAGGAATGCTTGTTAGTTAAATCTACTGCTGTCTCGCTCACGTTTTAATTCTCCGCAGAAACTCTCAAAATAGGTATTTTATGGGACGTAGAATATCACATCATAAGGTGGCTTTCGCCATTTCGATACTAAAAATCCGTGGTTTTTTCTGATTTACCCAAGTAAATCAGTCAATTAAATACCACGCGTCATTTGGCGTATGAATTTGAGAACGAGCAAAACCCAAGGTGTAACGTGTAATACCAAGTCAAAGATATCAATCGGCTTGCTCAATGAGCCTGATACCAACATATTCAGCTTTTGCCATGCATGAGGCTCAGGCATATAAGGTGCTAAGCCCAATGTCACCACGGTGACAATAATGATTAACCAAGGAAGCTTGTCTAGCCATTTCATATTTAAACCCTATTTCCGTTAATATACGGCGCGGATGGTAACAGAATAAGAATTGGGGAAAAACAGCTAAAATAACTCTGGGGATCAGGCGCAAAGCTCCTGTGATTCAACGCAATTTCGACCTGACGACTTCGCTGAATATAAACCAACATCAGCCGATCTAATCGTAACGCTTAGATAAGTCGTGTGTACATTCAATATCGACCTCCATTGCACAACGACGGGTAAACTTTATAGCAATATGGGTATAAATTATGAGGATATTAGTCTTGCATGTAGCGTTCTATCAGTGCAATCAATCTATCATCAATACCAGATTCAAATTCGCTCATATCAATGCCCAATACATCGAGATACTGACTGGCTTGCGGGCGAGAAAGCTTCTTGCCAATAAGTTTATATTCAACTTCGGCTTGCTGTGAATTCTGGCGCCGTAAAAATTTCCAAGTAACCTTACCAGGATGAAAGTTCCAAAACTCTGTTTCTGCAAAATAACAAAAATCATCCACATGGCTGGCACCATCCGGACCAAGGCACCCACCCTCAACTCGGCACTCTACTAATAGTCGTTGATCATTCATTATTTAAGTCACAATAAACAAACATAAAAATAGCCGACGACTTGATATCGTCGGCTAGTCACTTATACAAATACTATCGGACTAAAACATCCAACTAGTAGGGTTAGGATGTGGCTGTCTTTGATCCAATGATTTCATACCTTTAATACAGCGAATAATTAACCACACCACCCAAAACAAGATAACCAGATACCCAATCAACACAACGGCCAACAGCGTACCAATGACCAAATAAATCGCACCTATCCAGAAAGTTCTAATTTGAAATTGATAGTGACTCTTAAGCCAGTCTTCCGCATCGCCCCGATTAATGTAAGCCATGACCACACCAATAATACCGGTAATACCAAAAACCACTCCGACTAAATAAAGAATATAAATAATTTTAGCCGTTCCATCCGCTTGCTTTGTCGTATCATTCATTACTCATTCCTCCGGTTATTATTATTTTTTCACTTTACGCCTATTTAATTGAAACCGTCAAGTAAGCTCCGTACGATTTCTTTTTAAATTTATAGGATTGCTTCAAGTTCCTCGCTTGCCATTAGCCATTGTTCTTCGGCATCGTTTAAATCTTTTACAACCTCGGTTTGCTTTTCGAGTATTTCTTTTAGCTTCTGTTTGTTCTCTTCACTGTAAAGCGCATTGTCAGCAAGCTGCTCATCTAGCTTCTCTTTATCTTTCGACAAACTGTCCATAAGCTTTTCATATTTCTTAACCTTATTTCGCAATGGCTGGGTTTGCTTGCGTTGTTCTGCCGCATTTTGCCGTTGTTGTTTTCGGTTATCTTGCATAGGCTCATTACTTGATTCTTTATTACTGGCTTGCTGCTTGTTTTGATCTTTAAGCCATTGGCGGTAGTCATCCAAATCACCATCAAACGGTTCGACCTTGCCGTGAGCAACCAATAATAAGGTATCCGTCACCGTTCTTAATAAATGCCGATCATGTGACACCACGATCAAGGCTCCTTCAAATTCCTGCAAAGCAACCGATAAGGCATGACGCATTTCTAAATCAAGATGGTTGGTTGGTTCATCCAATAATAAAAGGTTTGGTTTTTGGTACACCAACAACGCCAAAACTAAACGCGCCTTCTCGCCACCTGAAAATGACTCAATCACTGTTTTAGCCATATCACCATTAAAAGCAAAACCGCCTAAGTAATTACGCAAGTCTTGTTCACTGGCTTTTTTGTCAATACGTTGTAAATGCAACAGCGGGCTAGCCTGTGAATCAAGCTGCTCTAATTGGTGTTGTGCAAAATAACCAATCTTAATCGCACTGGCGAATTGGCTCTTACCCGATAAGGCTTTCAATTCACCTGCTAAGAACTTTATCAGTGTCGATTTACCTGCGCCGTTATGTCCAAGCAAACCAATCCTGTCCCCTTGGCTGATAATTAATTTTACTTGTTCAATGATCGCGGTTTTATCATAACCAATCGACACTTGCTGCATTTTAATTAATGGGTTCGGCAATTCATCGGGTTCACGAAAATGAAAATTAAATGGCGAATCAACATGTGCTTGATTAATCACTTTCATCCGTTCCAGCGCTTTAACGCGGCTTTGTGCTTGCCTCGCCTTCGTTGCCTTTGCCCGAAAACGATCCACAAATTTTTGCATGTGCGTAATTTCACGTTGCTGGCGTGCATAAGCGGCTTTTTGATGTGACAACTGTTCAACGCGGCGCACTTCAAAAGCTGAATAATTGCCGGTGTGTAGATTTAAAGTGGTTTGGTCGATATGGCCAATATGTGTCGCTACCTGATCAAGAAAATCACGATCATGTGAAATCAGCAATAAGGTTCCCTGATAATTTCGTAACCAACTTTCCAGCCAAATCACCGCATCAAGATCTAAGTGGTTGGTCGGCTCATCAAGCAATAATAAGTCTGACCGACACATCAGTGCTTGCGCAAGATTCAAACGCATTCGCCAACCACCCGAAAAATGCGTGACAGAGGTGTTTTCCTGTTCAGCCGTAAAACCCAGCCCGTGTAATAACCGCCCCGCACGACTGCGCGCCGTGTGACCATGAATAACATCAAAGGAGACGTACAACTCAGCTAAGCGCTCACCATCATGCTGCTCCTCGGCGTGTTTTATTTGTTGCTCAATGCGACGCAGCTCAGTATCACCGTCCAACACATAATCAATCGCCGCCACATCGGTCGCCGGTGTCTCCTGCGCGACATGCGCGATCACCGTACCGGGAATAATCGATACATTCCCTGCGTCCGGGTGCAATTCACCCCGAATCATGGCAAATAAACTCGACTTACCACAGCCATTCGCACCAGTAATACCGACTTTTTGCCCAGCATAAATGGTACAGGTCACGTCATGGAGTAGTTCGCGCACACCGCGGCGCAAAGAAAGTTGTTGAAAATTAATCATGCGCGGCATTGTAGCAGTTACGGCGCCGCCAAAAAAAAATGATTCACAAATGAGCTAGCTGTCGTAACATGGGTACATACTCAACGCTATTTTTCAGGAACATCATGATGCACATTAACGAATTATTAACCACCCTCAATAACCACCCTGAACAAATCGAATTTCAACAAGTTATCGATAACATCGATGAACATTACGATTACCAGCCCGCACAATTTAGCAATGGTGGCACCGTCAATGAAGCCGGAAGTAATGCCGGTTCTTGTAAAATTTTTGCCTTTGCGAAACTCAACAAATTAACCGAAGCGCAAACGCTCGCCTGTTTTGGTCACTACTACCGTGAAGATGTGTTGCAACACCCTGATGCTGACGATCACGCCAACATCCGTAACTTCATGCAAACCGGCTGGGATGGTATTCAATTTGAGTCAAGTGCTTTAAACCCCAAATAATATGCTCCGGGTTATTCTCGCCTTATTCATTCCTGCCAGTCTGCTTATTGCAGCGGCACTGTTGTATCCGGAACTTGCCAAACCCGCGGCGGCAACATCAATCTTTACCCCATTACTTCCACTCATTATTGGTGTACCCACACTCGCGCTTTGCTTGCGTTTTAACCGTAGTCGTTATTTCTTTTCGCTTTTGAGCATATTGATCGCCTATTCATTGCTGCATTGGTTCTTAGACAAATCAACCAGCGGCCTAACGAGTATTAGCTATCAAGCACTGGCGCTATTATTACCCATTAATTTATTATTCTTCTCACTGATTCGTGAACGCGGCATGCTGACACTTAACGGTAGCAGCCACTTTATACTTTTATTCTCACAAGGCTTAGCGATTTATCTGCTTTACCATTTTTACCCTGCCATCATTACCAGTGCCATTAACATTGATATATTCAACACTAAAACAATCCACTGGACACATATTCCGCAACTTGCCTTAGTCACTAGCTTGCTGGTCATATTGATCTTAAACGGTCGACTTTTCACTATGCCTTCTACCGCAAACGCCGTTGCCTTTGGTGCGCTCATCGGTAGCTTGGTTATGTTGCAGTTTCATCTTGAAACCTATGTGGTCATTAGCTTTGCAACTGCCACCAGCTTAATGTTTGCCATCGCGATCATTCAAGAAAGCCACCGCATGGCTTACATCGATCAACTCACCAACTTACCCGGACGACGTGCACTGAATGAACAAATGCTGAAACTGGGCAACAAATATTCTATCGCCATGGCAGATATTGATAAGTTCAAAAAATTCAACGACACCTATGGCCATGATATTGGCGACCAAGTATTACGCATGGTTGCCTCTAAACTTGCGGATACTGGATCAGGCGGCAAAGCCTTCCGTTATGGCGGTGAGGAATTTTGCATCCTATTCGCCGGACAAGAAATTAAAGATGTAAAAAAAGCACTCGAAGCACTACGTGAAGAAATCGCAAACAGTCACTTTGATCTGCGCAAACAAAATCGCCGCCAAGCAGACAAAAAACGAAAGGCAAAAATAAAGAATAGCGTTCAGGTTACAATCAGCATTGGTGTCTCACAACGTGGTGAAAAATTAAATACGCCACAAGCGGTTATAAAAGCCGCTGACAAAGCGCTTTATCGGGCGAAGAAAAAGGGGCGCAACTGTGTTTGTAAGTGAAGATAATCAGTAAACATGACTAAATATTAATGTCTGCTTTTCAGGGTGATCTCAAGCGGAAGCAGCCGTTCGTGAAGTAATTCAATTAGACTAAGTTTGGTCAATTTCGGCCGTTCAACGCTGAGTTAAATGGTAATTACACGTGAGTGAAACGAGCGGGTAATTGTCCAAGCAGTGCATGGAATGCAATGCGATTTAAACGACTTGTTAGATATTTTATAAATCCGCCCTGTGTTTTGTTTGCATCTTACGATTGTAGTAGTTCAATCTCATAAATAAGTACAGAGTCTTTGTTAATAA
>CAZIWG010000015.1:0-43248 GCA_964542925.1 uncultured Granulosicoccaceae bacterium
TGAATAAGGTGATTTTTATAGTTAAAATGGCCCATTTGGGCTATATGAGATTCTTCATTTTAACGATAGAATCAACATTAATCAGAATGATGGCTGTTGTAATTATTGATTTTAGTCGTGTCGATTAAATGTAGCAGATGCGACGTAGTTATTATAAAGAGTCTGACGATTTACTTAATAGTTTTATGAACAGGGAGTAAGTGTTATGTCGTTGTTTATTCGTGTTTTTTCAGTGCTTTTACTGTTTTTCCCACTGAGTGCATTTTCTGTCACAGTGGAAACATTCGATGGCTTTTCGGATGGCACTGTTCTAACAACTCAGATTTCAGGACTTTCAATTTCTGCCCCTGGTGGTGATGCACAGGTTAATCAGGGAGTATTATTTAGCAACGCTCCTGCGCCACCATCGTCACCTACAGGTTGTACGTCTGGGTGTTTTGAAGGTCCGATTGCGATTGATTTCTTGACACCAACAAATACTATCAGTGCACTTGTTGAGCTTTTTCCTATCTCAGGTGATAGCGGGCTGGCGCTTGTCGCCTATTCGGGGCTTGGTTTAACGGGGTCGATACTTGGCATCGATTTTACTGCTACTGATGGTGACATTCTTAGTGTAGTGTTTTCTAATATCCGTAGTGCTTTATTTATAACCATTGATGGCGGCTTTACAGCATACTCTCTTGATAATCTTACCTATGATTTATCTCCAGTGCCGTTACCAGCCGCTGCATGGTTGTTTATTAGTGGTATCTTGGGGTTAGCTGGCTTTGCCAGAAGAAAAAGAACTTAGAAGTAGAAAGGTTACGCTGTACCTAAGTTGGCTCCTTCGGAGCCATTTGTTGTTTAGAGAAAATAATATAAATTCTACTTTTCCTGATTTGTAGATTAAGTCTCTAGTTGCTTTGAGGTACTTTTATCTCGTTTACTTAATATTTATATTTTTAAAACCGGTAATCATGGCTTTGATTAGGTTTGTATGATGTTTCCGGCTCGATAAAATAACACCACCAACATGAAGCAATATTAAGAGTACAGTAAAGTTAGCAAGAAACTCATGAATTCCTTCCCAAAATTCTTCGTCTTGTTCATTTTCATGCACACCATCATCGGATACGTTGATAAGGTTTGATTGTTGCGTTTGGCTGTATTCTGTTGCTGAGATAGCAAGAGGGCCATTGCCTTCAAGACCATAGACCTTTAAGCCGCTATAACCTGTTGCAAGTATGCTAAGTAACAGCATTATTACCATCCACCCACCAGCAGGGTTATGACCAATATACTTCTCCTCATTATTATCCTTTTGTGAGGAAAATAATTCCTTTAAGTAGTTAAACGCAGCTTGAGGGGAGCGGATAAACTGGCTAAATCGAGCATACTTTGTACCAATAAATCCCCAGATAATACGCACCACAATGAGACCCATGATGTAGTAGCCAGCATACGCGTGAACAAGATCCAGCTCCTCACCCGTCAAGTAAGCAATCGTAAAGACCAATACCAGCGTCCAGTGGAAAAAACGTACCATGTTATCCCAGACGTAAATTTGATTTTTCATTTGTCGTGCCCTCGTTTGTGTTGGCTTAAGTAAAGAATGGTCTATTTAAATCATATTTACATCGGGCATATGCTGCGTATTTGTCTTTTATAGACATATGTACCATGATATAAGTTATTGAAATAATGAAAAATAGTCAAAGGTTATACGGCATGCTGCAATCCCCTAAAGAAACGGCACTGATGTTGGTTTTATTGCTGGTTGGTGTGACGAGTGGCATGGATTTATACATAGATTTATCGCATGGTGCGTCATTTTCTCACGTATTTAAAGAGGGGCTTATTGCCGCTTTAGCACTTATTTTGGTCATGTGGATGTTGTATGAACAACGCCAGCAATTAACACAAATAAAGCATTTGAAAAGTGAGTTACTGCAATCGGAACAACAGACAGTGAAAGCGAATAAATATGTACTAACGGCTCGTAAGCAGTTAACAGAGGTCATTAGTCAGCAATTTGATGAGTGGAGTTTGTCATCAAGTGAAAAAGAGGTGGGTTGGCTATTATTGAAAGGCTTTAGTTTGAAAGAAATTGCTGTGATACGAGAAACACATGAGAAAACGGTGCGACAACAAGCCTCTGCTATTTATAAGAAATCTGGACTAAGTGGGAGGCATGCTTTTTCAGCCTGGTTTATTGAAGATCTTCTATAAGCTGACTAGAAATAGCAGCATTCCCGCCCACCTCATATTGGTGAACTTAATATAAATATGTTCAGGTGATGTTCGTTTGCCCTTTTACAAAGTGCATAATTATTTTTTACAGTAAGATTTAATTGCTTCTTGTGCCCGTTTTAAATTCGCGGCACGTTCATCATCGGTTAGATAACGTGTTGAACCATCTTTTTCGGTGTAGCGAACACGTACTTTTGTTTGTATTAAATTTAAATTATTTTTAGCCTGCGCACATTTCTTTTTGGCATCGGCTTTTTTTGCAGCGAGATCATCGGCTTCTTTTTTCGCTTTTTTAGAGACGTCTAGACGTTCATTTAATGCTTTTAGTCGTTTTTCAAAATCTCCTTGGGCTTTTACCGGATCAACCGCAGGCTTTGAAGGAGGTTTAATTGTTTTGAAATTACCACTAGGCGGTGGCGTTGCTGTGTATTGAGTGACACCGTATTCATCCACCCATTTATAGGTCTTGGCGACAGCCGTTTCCGCTAATGCGAAGCTGCCAATGATGAAGAGCAAAGACAATATTGTTGTTAAGGTATTACGCATGGATCAACTCCTTATTCTTGGTTTTTAGACACTATAACGCGAAAATGGTTTATTGTTATTGAACTAGGTATGATTTTTTGATCTATTTTGCTAAAAATCAATGTTTTGTCAATACGATACTTGACCCGACGCGCCATTATAAGTATTTTCTCATATTGGCTCGGAATACCTGTAGTGCTCATTTTTTGGGCAATTTTCAGCCTTTAATACAGAAATGTAGTTGATCCTGGATAGTGTTTCATTGGATCGATAGGGGTGCTGTGACCCTGATTAGCTATGTTATTGATAAAAAAGAATATTATTTGGAGATTGTGAACGTGGAATTGAACGGTGCCGAAATACTCATTCGTTTCCTGAAAGACGAAGGCGTTGAACACGTCTTTGGTTACCCGGGTGGCGCGGTACTCTATATATATGATGAGTTGTTTAAACAAGAAGATGTAAAGCATATTCTTGTACGCCATGAGCAAGGTGCAACACATGCCGCTGACGGTTATGCGCGTTCAACGGGTAAACCCGGTGTCGTTTTAGTTACCTCGGGTCCTGGAGCAACCAATGCTGTAACAGGTATTGCAACCGCTTACATGGATTCAATTCCAATGGTGATCATTACTGGTCAAGTTAACACGTGGGCAATTGGTTCTGATGCCTTCCAGGAAGTCGATGCAGTCGGCATTACGCGCCCTTGTGTTAAACATAATTTCCTTGTTAAAGATGTTAAAGATTTAGCAGAAACTTTGAAGAAGGCTTTCTTTGTTGCGACGACGGGTCGCCCCGGCCCGGTTGTGGTTGATGTGCCTAAAGATGTGACGGTAGCAACAACAGAATATGTATTCCCCGAATCAGTTGAAATGCGTTCTTACAACCCAGTTGTAAAAGGGCATCCAAAACAAATTAAAAAAGCAGCTGAGTTATTGTTATCGGCAAAGCGTCCGATGATCTATTCAGGTGGTGGCGTTGTGCTGGGTAACGGTTCGAAAGAACTCATCGATTTTACTCACGCATTAGGTGCGCCGATTACTAATACTTTAATGGGTCTCGGCGCTTATCCTGCAAGCGATGATCAATTTGTTGGCATGCTAGGTATGCATGGCACTTACGAAGCAAATATGGCGATGCATTACTGTGATGTGTTGATTTCTGTTGGTGCACGTTTTGATGATCGTGTTGTTGGTCAGATAGAGCAATTCTGTCCCGATGCTACCATTATTCATATTGATATTGATCCAGCGTCTATTTCTAAAAGTGTTGTGGTTGATGTGCCAATCGTTGGTGATGTAGCCACCGTGTTGAAAGACATGATCAGCTTAGTTAATGACGGTAAGAAAGGGCAAGATGATAAAGCAATTAAATCATGGTGGAACCAAATTGCTGAATGGCGTGGTATGGATTGCTTGAAGTATGATCGCAATAGTGCATTGATTAAGCCACAATTCGCAATTGAAAAATTGTATGAAATCACCAACGGTGATGCTTATGTTACATCTGACGTAGGGCAACATCAGATGTGGGCAGCACAATTTTATAAATTCGATGAACCACGCCGCTGGATTAACTCGGGTGGTTTAGGAACAATGGGTTTTGGTTTGCCCGCAGCAATCGGTGTGCAATTAGCACATCCTGATGCAATGGTTGCCTGCGTAACAGGTGATGCGAGTATTCAAATGTGTATTCAGGAATTGGGTACAGCATTGCAGTACAATACGCCAGTTAAGATTATTAGTTTGAATAATCGTTATATGGGGATGGTCCGTCAGTGGCAGGAATTCTTTTATGAATCACGTTACTCACAGTCATACATGGAAACGATTCCAGACTTTGTTAAGTTGGCAGAATCGTATGGCCATGTGGGTATGCGGATTGAAAAACCAGAAGATTTAGAAGGCGCAATGAAAGAAGCGTTTGCATTGAAAGATCGTTTAGTCTTTATGGATATTATTACTGATCAAACAGAAAATGTTTACCCAATGATTGCAGCAGGCAAGGGACACCATGAAATGCACCTTTCACCAGAGAGGGAACTAGCCTAATGCGACATATTATTTCTGTATTACTTGAAAATGAATCTGGTGCTTTATCGCGTGTCGCAGGACTTTTTTCGGCACGCGGTTATAATATTGAATCATTAACCGTAGCACCGACAGAAGATGGTTCTTTATCACGTATGACCTTGGTAACAGAAGGTTCAGAGCAAGTGATTGAACAAATCACCAAGCAATTAAATAAATTGGTTGACGTGGTGAAGTTATTAGATCTCACCGAGGGCGCGCACATAGAACGTGAAATGATGTTGATTAAAGTATCAGCTGATGGCGTTGATATGCGTGAAGAAATTAAACGTCTTATTGACATCTTCCGTGGTCGTATCATAGATGTCACGGATACGAGTTATACCTTGGAGTTAACCGGTGTAGGAAGTAAGTTAGATGCATTTATTGAAGCGCTTGGAAGCACTAGTATTTTAGAGACAGTGCGCTCAGGTGTGTCAGGTATTGCACGTGGTGCAAAAAGTTTGCATGTGTGAGTAAAAATTAAACGTTTTATTTAAAATTAAGTTAAAATATTATTTAGAAATTTATAGACTTTTAGAGTTGATGAGGATGCCATGAATATTTTTTATGATAAAGATGCGGATATAAGCATTATTAAAGGGATGAACGTTGCCATTATTGGTTATGGTTCACAAGGTCACGCGCACGCAAACAACTTGAAAGATTCAGGTGTTAACGTAGTGGTTGGGTTACGTGAAGGTTCTTCCTCTGCAAAGAAAGCAGAAGATGCAGGCCTTGTAGTGAACAATGTAGCCGAAGCGGTTGCCAGCGCAGACTTGGTAATGATTCTGACACCGGATGAATTCCAGTCAGTATTATACAAAGAAGAAATTGAGCCTAATATTAAACAAGGCGCAACGTTGGCATTTGCTCATGGTTTCGCTATCCATTATAACCAAGTTGTTCCTCGCGCTGATTTAGATGTCATCATGATTGCACCTAAAGCACCAGGCCATACAGTGCGGAGTGAATTTGTTAAAGGCGGTGGTATTCCTGATTTGATTGCAATTCACCAAGATGCTTCAGGCAAAGCGAAAGACGTTGCTTTATCTTATGCCTCTGGTGTTGGTGGTGGTCGCACGGGTATCATCGAAACAACCTTTAAAGATGAAACTGAAACGGATTTATTTGGTGAGCAAGCAGTGCTTTGTGGCGGCGCGGTTGAATTAGTAAAAGCCGGTTTTGAAACATTAACCGAAGCGGGTTACGCGCCTGAAATGGCATATTTTGAATGTTTACATGAATTGAAATTGATTGTTGATTTGATGTATGAAGGCGGCATTGCCAACATGAACTACTCTATTTCAAATAATGCTGAATATGGTGAATACGTGACGGGTCATAAGATCATTAACGAAGAAAGCCGTTGGGCAATGCGTGAAGCACTAGAAAACATTCAGAACGGCGAATATGCAAAACGCTTTATTCTTGAAGGGCAGAGCAATTACCCTGAAATGACAGCACGTCGCCGTAATAATGCAGAGCACCCAATTGAAAAAACAGGTGCTAAGTTGCGTAGTATGATGCCTTGGATTACCGCCAACGCATTGGTCGACAAGAGTAAAAACTAATCATTTTAGTATTACATTAACAATGCGGTCTTGATGACCGCATTTGTTTTTGCAGGTTAACCGTTATTATGGCATTAACGAATAGACATCAATTAATTGCAAGTGAAGGGCATCTGTTCATCACACTAAGCATTGTCGTGGTTGGTGTGATTGGTTTTCATTTTGGTTGGCTGGAGATGTCACCTCTGTGGTTATTGCCAGTATTATTGATTTTTATGTTTCGAGATCCAACGCGCCATATTCCACCTGAACCATTAGCTGTATTAAGTCCTGTTGATGCGGAAGTGTTAGCAATAGAAGATGTACGAGATGGCTTTATCGATCGTGATGCGAAAAAAATTGTGTTAGCAATGGGGATTTTTGATATTTATTCTATTCGCAGTCCGATTGAAGGTAAGGTTGTCCATCAATGGTATGTTGATAAAGAAACTGCGGTATCTGATGCACCACAATTTGCACAATGGATTAAGACAGATGAAGATGACGATGTATTATTAGCCATCTACCGTGGTCGTGTTATGCCTCGACCACGCTGCTACGTGCAGATTGGTGAGCGTTTAGGGCAGGGGCAGCGTTGTGGCTTTATGAGTTTTGGAGCACGCATTGAAGTTTATGTACCTGTAACAGCGCGCATTGATGTAAAAGTAGGGCAGCGTTTGGTTGCTGGCGAACATATATTAGCGCATTTTATTCATCATCATTAATGGATAATATTTGTCCATAAAAGCAGCAGATTGATACTTACCTGCTATGATTTAGCTATCTAACTATTAAGGTTTTGCCATGACTGAACCAGAACAACTCCATAAACAACGCAGTAAAGGCATTTATCTATTGCCAAATTTGTTTACGACGGCAGGCTTGTTTGCAGGTTTCTATGCGATTATCGCTGCCGTTGATGGTCATTTTGATAATGCGGCGATTGCGATATTTGTTGCTTTAATAATGGATGGCTTGGACGGACGTGTTGCACGTATGACCCACACAGAAAGTGATTTTGGTGCAGAGTATGACAGTATGGCTGATATGGTGTCATTCGGTTTAGCGCCGGCTTTAGTTATTCATCAATGGGCTTTGACATCGTGGGGTAAAATTGGTTGGTTGTCTGCCTTTGTATTTGCTGCCTGTGCCGCATTGCGCTTAGCACGGTTTAACACTCAAGTCGGTATTGCAGATAAACGTTACTTCCAAGGTTTAGCAAGCCCTGCCGCTGCATCACTCATCGCGGGTTTTGTTTGGTTAGGTGTTGATTTTGGTTGGGAAGGTACGGATAAAAGTTTAATTGCGATTGTGGTGAGCATTGGTGCAGGGGTCTTAATGGTAACCAATATACAATATCATAGCTTTAAACAGTTTGACCTACGCGGCAAGGTACCGTTTATTGTAATTGTTGCGTTGATGTTGGCGTTTGCAGTTATTTATCTACATCCACCGGTTGTGTTATTTGTTGGTTTCTTTATTTATGCTATTTCTGGACCTATTATGGCGTTAATGAAATTAAACAAACGCCATAAAGAAAAAAATAAACCTAATAAAGCAGCTTAATTTTGCAACCAATCTTTCTTGTTTTCGGTAACATGCATCAGTGCCGCAATTACATGTTTATCATATAGCGTTCCAGATTCTTTATAGAGTTGATCCAATATATCTTTAGTTGATAAAGATTTTCGGTAAGCACGAGGACTTTGCATCGCAACAAATGCATTCGCAACAGCTAGAATACGTGCCGTCATCAGTATTTGTTCTCCGCTTATTCCTCCTGGATAACCGCTGCCATCTATGTGTTCACTTTTTTGTGCAATTGTTTCTAGTACAGGCCCATCAAACTCTAAATCAGTCAGTATATTAGATGTCTGGTTTATAGTTGTTTGCAAGGTTTCCCGTTCTTTATCTGTTAACGCGGTTGTTTTTTCTAATATTTCTCGAGGAATAAATAGCTTTCCTATATTCGCTAAACAAGCGGCAAGCTCTAAGGTTTCAATGTCAGCATTAGAAAGATTGAGCTCTTGAGCAATCGCGTGAGCCAGTTTAGTTGTTTTCGCTGAATGGTTTGCGCTATCTGGCACATAACTATCGATGACATGTGTCAGAGTTTGTACGAGATGTTTCATTAAGCGTTTGTGCTTATCGACCGCATTTCTTAGCTCAGTGATATCATGAAGTACAATGAGTGTGTTGTATTCATTGATAGGAAAGAAGCTGCAATGGTAAGTATTAATGGTGTTATTAAAACTTAATTTATCAACGGTGATAACAGTGCGATTATTGTTGTGTGAATCGAGAATATAATCTTCAATTATATTACCGGTTCCATGACCAAAACTAGCGGTCAGTGTTTTGCCAACTAAGTCTTCTGGAGTAAGCCCATAAATTGAAGCTACAGGTAAATTAGAAAATTGTATATGTAATTGGTCATCAATTATTAAAATTAAATCACCAATATTATTAGTAACTGTTTGTAGTACATTTTTTTGCTGAGTAAGTAGCGCTGATTTTTCTTGCAATGCAGCAGCGTATTTTTGTGCATACAAACTTGCGCCATGTCGCCATGATGCAATTAAGATAAATATAAGCGCAGCCAAGCCTAATAAGAATGAAATAATAAGAGACTGTCTACGTGCTTCGGATGCCGCTAATGCTTCTGTGGATGAGATCGTCTGTAATAATAGCCAGTTTGTGCCTTTTACTTCTCTGCTTATAAACAGCACTTCTTTACCTGAATAATTTTTCTTAATTGAAAATGCCCCGGGATTGCTTAAGGCATAAGCAGCGGCAAGTTTTTCTGAGTCACGAGGAAGTTTGAGAAATATTCCTTCATAGTTGTTATTTTTCTTATTTAAATAAATAACAGAACTTTGATGTCGACGAACCAGAATGCTGTCATCCGTTTTTGTACTAAAAATTTCTTTGTCCAACAAGGGGTATAGGCTGTTGCCGACTGTTCGTATACCAATAATACTCGCCTTGGTTGGGTTGGTAATATTAGCATTGGTAATAATGGGAGCAGGCACGATAAAAGCGATGACTTGTTCATTGTGGTCATCTAAGTAAATATCATGGAGTTGTTTGTTTCTATTGATTGCAACCTGTTTGATTTTTTCTATACTGAGTTTATCGAGTACGGGCATGCCCGGTGTGGCAACGATTACTTTTCCTTCAGTTGAGACAATGGCGATACCTGAGTGTTTAACTTGCGTAATATTTGCTTTAATGGGACTAATCGCTGATTTTTCATAAAAACCATTTTTTATCGCTGTTTGCAAAAGTAAATTTTGAAGATAAGTGCGTTGAGCTGTTTGTACATCACTCAGGCTATTTGTCTGAGATTTAGAAACCTCAGACAAATACAAACGTAAGGATTGGTTCTTGGCTAATGATGACAAAGTGCCAAATTGTGCTGACATCCAGTTATTTAGTAATTCTTCGCGGACATCAGCCATTAATGAAAGACGATATTGCCAGTTTTGACTATTTCGTTCAGATTCACTCTTAGATAGTTTATTGATCAAGCCAAGACCTATAGCCGTGATGACTACAAGAATGATCAGTGCAAACCATTTTGAATTGTTGTTCTGTAATAATGATACCGATTTCATAGGTATCTATTCCTTTTTTATTTGAACTATGATGGTAAGTGAATCCACCATTGTTTTTCATCGAGTGAATAAATGGGTACGTAATGTAATATATCTTTATGCGAGATAATTTCATTAACTTGATTGTCTAGAATTAATGTATCACCATCTATATAAACTGCCAAAACAGCATGTGGAATACCTAGATTAGTATCTTCTAAAACGACTATTCGAAGCGGTAATGCCTGATGACCCAACCAGCGTAGTGAAAGTAATTTAATAATGGAATAGTCTTCACAATCACCACCACGTTTAAGAAATTGTTTAGGAATTGCCCAGTAATCTTCAAGATTATAGTTATCGATATCTAGGATATATTTCTTTTTATTGGCGTAGAGGTTAATATTTTTGAGTTGTGTGCGGGTGTCTTGTCCTTTGAGTGTTTTAAGATACTCTAACCATCGGTTTAAATGGCAGCGATTAAATTGCTGACTATCACAATTTCCTTCAGGAACATCTTCGCGTATATGGCGATCCAGTACACTTAACCATTGAGGGAAGATGTCTAACCCAGTCTGTTTAGATTCTACACTGCCAAATAACCCCGCACTGTGAGCAAAAGAGGGAAATAAACTTAAAAACAGTAAAATGCTTACAAATGCTTTAATAATGCTTACTCGCTAAAGATTAGAGAAATATGACCAAAATGATTGCTCATCATATTAAGTCTCTTGTGTAATTCATTGATATTAAGTCAATATTATCGAACAAGCTATCTATTGACTTTAAAATATGACATTAATGACATGAATTTAGTCTAAAACATTAAATAATTCATGGATTTTCAATGAATTAGTATCATTGTATAGTTTAGGGGATTTATATAGAATGAACCTGTTCATCGTTGAAGTGGGGAGGCGGTGAATAGATTCAATATTTACTTTTTAGGTATTCTTTAAGAAAAAAATATCTCCTATTGCACTACGTAGTAAGGATAGGGATTTATGGGGGTTAAGTTACGTCGAATTGGCGCAATGTTATTGTTAAGTGGCACGCTATTATTTGTTGCAGGTTATGCGCTTGCCGATGATGCGGAAGCCGAATTCAAGAAAGCTATGGCAGCGAGAAATAGCGGTAACCTAGAAGATTCTATTGTTATTTTTGAATCAATTCTTAGTCAGGAACCATTATTGCATCGGGCCAGATTAGAGTTAGCTGTCGCCTATTTTAGAGCGACTCAGTTTGAAGAAGCTGAGCGAAATGCAAAGAAGGTGCTCGCCGACCCTAAAACGCCCGCGTCAGTACGGTTATCAATTATTGCTTTTCTTGCCAAAATTAAATCAGAACGTAAACGTTTTGAAAAAGTGGATAGCCGCTATAGTGTATCTGTTTCAGCGGGTTATTTATACGACACCAATGTTAATGTTGGACCCAGTTCAGATGTGATTAATATCGGTACAGCGACATTACGGCTTGGGTCTGGTTCAAAACCACAAGGTGATGGAGCCATCACATTATTGGGAACATTTAATTATAGTTATCAAACAGGCAAGACAGTTAACGTCGGTGGTAAAACTGCTGCAGTGCTGTGGCAATCACAAGCTTCTATCTATAGTAAACAATATGAAGATTTATCTGAATTTAATTTAGATGTTGTGAGTTTAAGCACCGGTCTTGCATTTGTTGCACCAGGGTATTGGCGTAGCAATATTAGTTTACGTGTTGATAGCATTGAATTAGGTAGTGATGCATTGGCTTTTTATACATCACTATTACCGAGTATCACTTGGCAGCTTAATAAAACAACTGATTTATCGTTGAATGCTTCATTAGTCGATCGTGATTATAAAAAGAGTAATGATGAAGCACGTGATAGTTTTTATAAATCAATCGGTGTGACCTTTGGTAAGCGTTACCTGAAAGGGAAATTAGCACTTCAAGCTGGGTTGACACTATTTAATGAAAATGCAGAAAATGATCGTTTTAGTCGTGATGGTACGCAAGTATTTTTAGGTGCTAACTGGCAGGCATGGAAGAATGGTTCTATTTATATAAATGCTAGTCAGCGAGATTCAAAGCATGACGATCCTGAACCATTGTTTAATGAAAAAAGAGATGAACGTTTACAGCGTTTTGAACTGGGCTTTCGACATCAATTTACAAGTAGTTACTTAGATAAGTGGTTGTTAAAAGGTAGTTATGGCAATACAGATAACGCATCAAATATTGATATTTATACGTACGACCGTGAAGTGACCAGTGTTACGTTTTCTAGGGATTTTTAGTGGGGTGGTATCATGAGTAGAGTTAAGACAGTTTCTCGTTTAGTTTCATTATCATTGATTGCCGTGGCAACATCCGGCTTTGCGATTACGGAAGAAGATTCCGTTCATAGCTGGGGTCCGTGGACAACGCTTGTTCAGCCAGCAGCAGGACCGCAAGCAACGACACCAACAAGATTGGCTGGACCGGTTGTTCCGGGTTTTGGTGCAGGTGATACAAGTCAGTTCACCCCAGTTGTCACAACGCCGACGACGAGTAATGAAAGCGCCAGTAGTAATTATGCATTGATATATGACCGTCCTAATTCACGCGATGCTAACCAAACATCATTACAAGCAGCGACGGCAACATTGACGCCTATTCCAGTTCGTCCAGTCGTTGTAGTGCAGCCACCTCAAGGCGACGGTGCTGTGGCACAAGCTGTTCAGGTAGCAACAGTAGAAACGTCGTTAACGCTGAATAGTACAACATCGCTTTCATTGTCTACGATTATCAATAATGTTTTGGTGAGTTTTCAAGATGATAAACGGTGGGTATATAACGGTCGGACTAATGCTGGAACCGTTTCCATCCAAGGTAATACCGTTAATATAGGTGGTAGTTCTTTTGCTTATGGTAAATCTGAAGTACCCGATAGCGATAGCAGAACGATCGGGTTTTTTATTGCGGGTGACTCGACGGCACTGAATGAGTTAGATGCATTCAGTGCGGGTGAGGTAGAAGCAACTTACGAAGGTTTTACACTTGATTCGGGTACAGACGTTGCTATTACGGTTGATTTCGGAGCCGGTACTTGGATTGGTAGCTGGAATGATGGTGGTGATGGTCGTGTAAGTCAATCGATGAGTTCAGACGGTGTCAGCATACTTAAGGGTTCAGTGGGCTTCGAAGCTAAAGGCACAATAGATGGAGCTAATCTTGTTTCAACGCTGGTTGCAGCGCAAGATGCAACGGCTATTTCTGGGACAGTAACGGGAACGTTTTTTGGTGGTGCTGCGGGTGCATTAGGTGGTTCTGTGAATGTCAATAAAACGACCGTAAACTACACGGATGGTAATTACCAAGACTTGTATGTGACAAGTAGAAACACGAATTTGCCTCAAGTAAGACAAGACGATAGGTGATTCCTATTTGAATATAAAAAAGCGGCTATTTAAGCCGCTTTTTTTGTGAATGATACAAGATACTTGTATTGAATACTTGGCAAACTGCATCCTTGCGGCTATAGTGTCGAATATGAACTCTCACACTCACATGCCAGCTTTTTACATGACCGGTCTTGGTCAGGCTGCATCGTACCTAAACGTTCTCTTACTGCTCCTGCCGTAAGGCAGACAATACAACCCCATACCCTGGCGAGGGTCAGTAAAAACGTAAAAATCAGACAAATATCAGTAGAAGTCGGCGTATAGCCATGCCCATTCGTGGTCGTGAGTGGTAAAATGCCGGCAGTATTGTATGGAGTAGGACATGAGTGACAAATTAATTATTTTTGATACTACCTTGCGTGACGGTGAGCAAAGCCCCGGCGCATCCATGACTAAAGATGAAAAGGTACGTATCGCCAAGGCACTTGAGAAAATGCATGTTGATGTTATTGAGGCAGGTTTTCCCATTGCCTCACAAGGTGATTTTGAGGCCGTAAAAGCGGTTGCCAATATTGTTCAAGATAGCACTGTTTGTGGCTTAGCCCGTGCATTGGATAAAGATATCGACCGTGCGGGTGAAGCACTAAAGGGTGCTAATTCAGCACGTATCCATACCTTTATTGCGACCTCTCCGATTCACATGAAAGAGAAGTTACGCATGTCGCCTGATCAGGTGCTTGAACAAGCTGTTGCAGCTGTTACACGTGCTCGCCAGCATACAGATAATGTCGAGTTTTCACCTGAAGATGCAGGACGTTCCGAATTAGATTTCTTATGTCGCGTGCTTGAAGCGGTCATTGATGCTGGTGCAACAACATTGAATATTCCAGATACGGTTGGCTATAATTTACCACATCAATTTGGTGAATTGATTTACAACTTGCGTGAGAAGATCCCAAATTCTGACAAGGCTATTTTCTCAGTGCATTGTCATAATGATCTTGGTTTAGCGGTATCGAATTCATTATCAGCAGTATTAAATGGTGCACGACAAGTTGAATGTACCATTAACGGTTTGGGAGAACGTGCAGGTAATGCGTCATTAGAAGAAGTTGTCATGGCGGTACGCACGCGTCAGGATATTTTTAGTTGTGATACGAACCTTGATACAACACAAATTATGAAATGTTCACGTCTTGTATCAGGCATTACTGGTTTTGCCGTGCAGCCGAATAAAGCGATTGTTGGCGCAAATGCTTTCGCTCACGAATCAGGTATTCATCAAGACGGCGTATTAAAGAAGCGTGAGACTTACGAAATCATGCGTGCTGAAGATGTCGGCTGGGCTGCAAACAAAATGGTCTTGGGTAAACACTCAGGGCGTAATGCATTTCGTACTCGAATGCAGGAGCTCGGTTTTAACTTTGATTCAGAAGATGATGCCAATAATGCTTTTTCGCGTTTTAAAGATTTAGCTGATAAGAAACATGAAATATTTGATGAAGATTTGCAGGCATTAATGACGGATGCGGGGTCAGAAGCCGAGAATATATTATTCAAATTGGTTTCCTTAAAAGCATGGACAGAAACAGGGAAAAAACCTAAGGCGCAAATTACCCTATGGGTGGACGGTGAGGAAAAATCAGCAGATTCAGAAGGCGGTGGTTCCGTTGATGCTACTTTTTGTGCAATAGAAAAGATTGTTGAGAGTAAGACTGAGCTACAACTTTATTCTGTGAATAACGTGACAACCGGTACAGATTCACAAGGTGAAGTGACGGTACGCCTTGAGAAAGGCGGTAGTATTGTTAACGGGCAGGGTTCTGATACAGATATTGTTATTGCTTCTGCTAAAGCGTATATCAATGCACTCAATAAAATTATACGTCCTGCTGAGCGTTCACACCCTCAAGCAGCGGATGTGTAAGAAAGCTTATGCGTGATCAGTATCTACAAGCAATGGGTATTACTCGCTGGGTCAGACGAGAGCCTGACCCAGTAGTTGTAGATGAGGTGACTACCGAAACAGAAAGGGTATCGGGCGCTGAACAAGTTGAATTAACGGTTGTGCAAACGCCTGATAGTCATATGGTTGATGATTTAGACTGGAATCAATTACAACAACAAGTAGCCACATGTGTTGCCTGTGATTTACACGCAACACGTTCCCAGACTGTATTTGGAGCAGGTAGTCAACAAGCCGATTGGTTGATTATTGGTGAAGCCCCAGGTGCGGAAGAAGAGCAACAGGGAATCCCTTTTATGGGGCAGTCAGGTCAGTTATTAACGGCAATGATTGAAGCAATGGGCTTAAAAAGAGAACAAGTTTATATAACAAATATCTTAAAATGTCGGCCACCAGGAAATCGTGATCCGGATAAAGATGAAATAATGGCTTGCCATGCTTTCTTGAGAAGACAAATAGAATTACTCCAACCTAAAATAATCTTGGCAGTGGGGCGTGTGGCAGCGCAGAATATTCTAGATTCAACTGAGTTAATGAAAACACTTCGTGGTAACGTATTTGAATATAAAGATTTAGGTATCCCTGTTATTGCAACTTATCATCCCGCTTATTTACTGCGTTCGCCGAGTAAGAAAAGAGATGCGTGGAATGATTTAAAGATGGCGATGCGAGTCGTATCAGGTGAGCAAGTATGAGTGCTGTACTGCAATCACCTAACATCAGCCTGTGTCCAATGCAGTTAAAGGATATCGAAAAAATATTACAAATAGAAAACACCATGTATGAATATCCTTGGACGGAAGGTATTTTTAAGGATTGTTTGCGAGTTGGTTATTGTTGTTGGTTATTATTAGAAGATGAAGAAATTGTTGCGTATTCAGTATTATCAGCAGCAGCGGGTGAATCACATTTATTAAATTTATGTGTCAGGAAGCAAAGTCGTCGCTGTGGTTATGGAAGGCAGTTAATGGAACATATGCTAAAACTTGCAAAACGGCATGACGCATCGGTTTGTTTGCTCGAAGTTCGGCCATCAAATACAGCAGCAGTTGAATTGTATGAAAAAATGAATTTTGTTGAAGTGGGTATGCGTCCTGCTTATTATCCAGCAAAGAATGGCCATGAAGATGCGCTGATTCTCGCTCGTGAATTAACGGTTTAAATATAGTAGATAATCATGTCAGATATTTTAGATGAAACGGCACTACGCCGTACTTTTGCGATTGTTTCGCATCCCGATGCAGGTAAAACCACCTTAACAGAAAAGCTATTATTGTTTGGTGGTGCGATACAAGTGTCAGGGACGGTTAAAGGGCGCAAGTCCGATAGGCATGCCACCTCTGATTGGATGGAACTGGAGAAACAACGTGGTATTTCCGTGACGTCATCGGTCATGCAATTCACCTATGGTGATAAGATTGTTAATTTGCTGGATACACCGGGTCATGAAGATTTCTCTGAAGATACCTATCGTACGCTAACCGCAGTCGATTCTGCATTAATGGTGATCGATTGTGCAAAGGGTGTTGAAAAAAGAACCATTAAATTAATGGATGTTTGTCGTTTGCGTGATACACCGATTATGACATTTATTAATAAACTCGATCGTGAAGGGCGAGATCCTTTAGAGTTATTAGATGAAATTGAAGAAGTATTAAAAATTCGCTGTGCTCCCATTACATGGCCGATTGGTATGGGTAAAACATTAAAAGGTGTTTTTCATGTACTTAATGACACGGTGCATTTATTTAGTGCCACGCATAAAGGTAAAGTACAAGAAGGTGAAGTTATTGAAGGTCTTAATAATCCTCGCCTTGATGAATTGTTAGGTGTTCAGGCGGAGGAGTTACGAGAAGAAATAGAGTTGGTTCGTGGTGCTAGCAATGAGTTTAATGTTGATGAATATCTTAAAGGTGAATTAACACCGGTTTTATTTGGGTCGGCAACCAACAATTTTGGTATTAAAGAATTATTAGATATTTTCACCGAGAATGCACCCGCTCCATTAGTACGTCAGACGGCATCACGAAAGGTGGATCCGAGTGAAGAAAAATTTTCTGGTTTTGTATTTAAAATACAAGCAAATATGGATCCTGCTCACCGAGATCGCGTTGCCTTTTTGCGAATTACCTCAGGAAAATTTAATAAAGGCATGAAAATGTTTCAGGTGCGATTAGGTAAAGATGTGCAAATCGCAAACGCAACTACATTTATGGCGAGGGAACGTGAAAATGTTGTTGAGGCTTACCCTGGTGACATTATTGGCTTGCATAATCATGGCACAATTAAAATTGGTGATACCTTTACGCAAGGTGAAAAACTTAAATTCACCGGCATCCCGCATTTTGCGCCTGAATTATTTAGACGCGTTGTGTTACGTGATCCATTGAAGATGAAAGCACTGCAAAAAGGGCTGATTCAACTATCAGAAGAGGGCGCAACGCAGGTTTTTCGTCCGAAACAAAGCAATGATCTGATTCTTGGTGCAGTCGGTATACTTCAGTTTGATGTGGTCGCTTACCGGCTAAAAGATGAATATAACGTTGAATGTTCCTATGAGCCGGTTCAGGTTGCGACAGCCCGCTGGATTGAATGTGATGATCCTAAGATGCTCGCTGATTTTGAGAAAAAGGCGGTTGAAAATTTAGCGATAGATGCGGCTGATGAATTGACTTACCTTGCTCCAAGTCGGGTAAACCTTGATTTAATGATGGAACGTTGGCCAGAAATTAGATTTTTATCTACTCGAGAACATTAAAAAACATCTAACTAACTGATTGTTAATAATAAATTTATTTTTAGATCAAAAATAATAAGCTTCATTTTCTAAAGTCTTTCTCTGTATTACCGATAGCCTGTACATAGCGACAATGTACAGGCTTTTTTATGGACCGTTTTAATGACAATCATTCGCAACCATGTCTGCGAACTTGGATGTTTTACGTCGTATCGGCGTTATTTATATGTCTGTTACTTTCAGTAGGAAAACTTCAGGCAGCTGAACAACATCCAACAGAAGCAATCACCGATTTACGCATCCTTGTTGATGTGTCGGGCAGTATGAAGAAAAACGATCCCAATAACCTGCGACGGGATGCCTTACGCTTGTTAATAGGTATGCTGCCAGAATCAAGCCGTGTTGGAATTTGGAGTTTTGGGCAGTACGTCAATATGCAGGTAAAACCTGGCTTTGCAACCAAAGCATGGAAAAACAATGCGCGCAAAGAAGCCAATACAATTCGTTCCTTAGGGCTATTTACTAATATAGAAGATACGCTAACCAAGAGTAGTTGGGACTGGAAAAGACCTGATCCTAAATGGGATCGACACATGATCTTGTTGACGGATGGTATGGTTGATATTTCGAAAGACTCCAGTAAGAATGAAGAGTCACGTAAGAATATTCTAGGTAAAATTGTCTCCGATCTTGCCTCAGCCAATGTAAAAATACATACCATCGCTTTATCTAAACAAGCTGATCATACGTTATTAAAGAAGCTATCCAAGAAAACCGGTGGTTGGTATGAGTCAGTTGAATCAGCCGATAGGTTACAGCGATTATTTTTAAGATTATTTGAAAAAACAAATAAGATGGATTCATTGCCATTAGAAGGAAATCTCTTTGATGTTGATGACAGCATCACAGATATGACTTTGTTGGTATTCCGGAGTCGCTCAGGAAAACCGACTAAGGTTCTTGCACCGGATCACTCTGTATTGGCGTATGAAAAACTAGTGAAGAATGTTGAGTGGTTCAAAGATAAGGGTTTTGACATTATCACTGTCCATAAGCCCATGGTGGGTAAGTGGAAATTAGATGCGGATGTAGATAAAGACAACCGTGTCAAAATCATTAGTAATCTAAAATTGCGTGTTGAACCATTACCGATAGATATTATTGAAAATGAATCCGTTAAACTAAAAGCATCTATTACCACTAAAGAAGGCTTGCTTAATGACAAGGAAATGTTAAGCCTAATTAAAGTGCTTGCTCAGACCACTGGATACAAAGGTAATGAAGTTACCCAGCAAATACCTTCTGCAAGTGTAGAAGGAAAATATGAGGCATTGCTTGAAGGTATCGGTGAAAAAGGGACCGTTCAAGTTGTTGTTAAAGTGACATCACCCACGTTTAAACGTGAATCAAGATACGAAATAAAAGTTCATGAGAACCCAATAAAACTAAAGTTGTTGGCAACGGAAAAGGGATTAGTCATTCGTATTACTGAAGATCCTTTGTTACTGCAAACCGGCACACTACAGTTGGCGTTGAGAGTAGATGGTAATAAAGGTGCTTATTACATTACTAAATTTGGTGCGCATCGTTGGCAAGCAACACTGGATAATAGTTTGTCAGGTAGGGCTATTACCATCGATGCAACAGCTAATCGAATTGGTAATATTGTCTTTAAAAGCCAACTTCACGGAAGATTACCAGAAGCAATAAATCCGATAAAAGACCCACTTACAATATGGCCTGAAGAAACAGCGTCAGGCTTAGTGATAAAAGCAATACTAGAAGAAAATATATTGCAAACTGGTACCTTGCAGCTAGCCTATTTTTCTGCAGAAAATAAAGAACAAAGCGTAACGATTAAACAACAGACAGATAAGGTCTGGCAACAATTATTGCTTCCTGAATATACCGGCAAAGAATTGACAGTAGTGGCACGTGGTTACCAGCTAAATGGGAAGATGTATGAGAAAGAATATAAGGTATTGATACCTGCGTTAAAAACAAAAAAGCCTATAGCAGAAGCCCCAATAGAAAATGAACATGCTGATAAAGAAGAGAATAAGGAGGTAGCTAAAGATGATGCACATGCAAAGGAAGCAGCACATGATGAAAATAAAGTCGAACATGTTCCTGAGGAAGAAGAAACCAGTATTACGTTAGTTATTATTTTACTGGTTGTTTCAAATATCATTATATTTGGCGGCGCTTATTTTGGATATCGCTACTGGCGTAAGAAAAACCGACCACTTGTTGATGGTTTTTATGGTGAAGAAAATGATAAGACAAGTGATTCATTACCAAACTTAGAAAAATCAGCTGATAAAATAAGTGAAACCGAGCCGCCTATAGAAAATAAAGATGGTAAGGGAAAAGACGATGAGGACTTTTCAGCGCAACGCAAAGAACCATCAAGTCCGGAAGATGTTGAATTGAATGTTGAAAGTGAATCTGAAGAATCAGATGAGACGAGTGATGAAGCAGCGTTAATCGATACAGCATCAGCAGATGATCTTCCTGATTTTGATGTAGATATGGAGTCAGATACGGAGAAAACAGAGGATAGCGTTAAGGAGAAGGAGAAGGAGAAGGAGAAGGAGAAGGAGAAGGGAAATGAATGAAGCAACCAACACAATGGTTTTCATTGCGGCTGAATTTGGTGCAGTATTATTGGTGCTATTTATTATTGCTTTGGTCTTATTCCTCAAGAGACGCGCATCAGATAAGCGTTATGTGGCTGATTTTATCGCTGAGCATAAGAAGAATCATGTTGAAAGACGTGATGCTATGCGAGAAAGAATGACTACCGACTTTTTATTAACCGATGATGAACTAGATGAGTTCCTTGAAAATGTCACAGCATCTGAAAGAAAGTTATATAAACGCATTTTAAATATGTACTTAGGTTTTGATAGACAGTGTTTATCTGAGGTTCGTAATGATTTGTTGGAAATAAACAATAGTTGGATAGAAACGGTACAGAAAAATATAAGCCAAATTCCGGAAGGAAGTATTCCTGAAGAAAAGGTTCAAGAGTTAAACGACAAAATTGATGAACTGACAGCGGAGAATAACAAGATTGCAGATGATCTATCTGAAGCGATGGTAACGATGGAAGATATTGTTAAAGAGTATTCGTTAATGTATGCAGGTCAGGAAAATGAAACAATGGATCAGTTATCAGATGATTATCAAAAATTAAAAGATAAATCAGATTCTCATAGTAGTTAATTTTGTAAGTATTGGTGACTTGCATGATTGTGATGTGTTGTATTTGCAATAGTCAGGTTGTACACACCAAAAAGTAAAATCAAACTTCCAGCAAGTTGCCTGATAATAGGTTGTTGAACAAAACGTTTCATTTTTGAAGCAGCTGTTCCTAATAACAGTAACGTGGGTAATGTCCCTAGGCCAAATGACAACATAATAAGCATTCCGTCTAAGCTATTTTGGCTACTTAGTGCAAAAACCAACATGGCATAAACCATGCCACAAGGTAGCCATCCCCATAGAGCGCCTAACATTAATGCATGGAAAGAGGTTCTGACGGGTAATAATTTATTGCCAAGTGGTTGAATGTATTTCCATACGTGACTTCCTACCGATTCAAGTACACTCAGTAATCGCCACCAGTCGGCAATATATAACCCTAGTAGGATCATAAATAGTCCGCTTAACCATGCACCTATTTGTTGGGCATTTTGATTAAATAGATCGCTACTAGCGCTACCTATGCTAGCTACGATTAAACCGGCAATAGCATAACTACTTAAACGTCCAATATTATAAAGAAAAATATAATGAAGTGGTTGAGACTTTTGTGGGGATATGCCCATACTGAGACTGCTAATAATACCGCCACACATTCCAATACAATGAACTGAGCCGAGTAGTCCGGTAATAAATGCGGCGATCAAGGTGATCTCTGTGGTCATGCAGGCATTTATTTGGGGGCTAATTCAAGCTTGGTTTGTCCTGGGTATTGTAATTCAGAACTAAGCCGCCATGCTTCTGTATGTAATTGCACGTACCACTTTCCCGGAATTAATTCTTCAATAAGGCCGTGGTAAGTATTATTTGGCGTGAGGTTGAGGTTAATATGTTGATCATGATTTGCGCGAGTTGCATGCAAAAGACTTAGTTGAAGAGTATTAGGTAATTTAAGCTCAGCCCCTCGGAGGTTGACTAAGACAGTACCGTTTTCGGTATTAAAATCAAACAGCGCATTTAATTCTAACCGCTTTGCTTCGACATCACGCTCAAGTACCAGATTGATTTGTTTTCCATAACGATAATAATCATCATTAACCAAGCCATCGTCAGTGGTGATGGCAAGGTAGATCATGGAAATGCCACCAAATATGGCACTAACAGGAATAAGAATAATCATCCAGACTAATGGTTGGCGATACCAGCTGGGTTTATTGGCAAGTGTATTCATTAACGATGACCTGTAGGACCAAGGAAGCGTGCTGCTTCATCAATGTGAATATCAGGATTATCTATTGAAACAACAGATAGGTTTATTTCTGTACTACGTTTTTTAAGATCATAAGGATCAACTTGTATCCGAAGTGGTACATCAAGAACTTCACCTGATATGACTTTTACTGTATCGGATTTAATAATCAATTTCATGCCATCAATACCAGAGGCACTGATCTTAAAAGTGTGTAATTGTTCATCTTTATTAATAATTTGTAGTGAATACGTATTTTCAATAAGACCGGTATCAGTTTCATTAAATAATCGAGTGCGATCACGAATAACACCCACTTCAAGAGGAATACGAGTTGCAATCGCATAGGTCAACGTAGCAACCATAAGTAGTAGTGTTGTTGCATAAACAAAAATACGTGGACGGAAAAGACTAACGGGATTTCCCTGTTCTGCATTTTCAGTTGTGTATCGAATTAGACCGCGATCATAATTCATTTTATCCATCACACTATCGCAGACATCAATACATGCTGAACAAGCTATACACTGGTATTGTAGACCATCCCGAATATCAATACCGGTAGGGCATACTTGTACACAGAGCGTACAATCAATACACGAACCAAGTCCTTTCGATGTTGGGTCATCGGCTCTTTTACGAGAGCCACGTGGTTCACCACGTTCCTTATCATAGGAAATAATAAGGGTATTATTGTCGAACATGGCACTTTGGAAGCGTGCATATGGACACATATAAATACAGACTTGTTCGCGCATGAAGCCTGCATTACCCCATGTTGCAAAACTATAGAAAATAATCCAGAACCATTCCCAGCCACCTAGGGATAAATTAACAATGCGTGATGCAAGTTCATCAATTGGGGTGAAATAACCAACAAAAGTAAAGCCGGTGTAGGCAGCGAGTGCTATCCATAGAAAATGCTTAGTGACCTTTATCCTAATCTTGTATGCATTCCATGGCATATTATCTAATTTTATTTGCTTGGGGCGATCGCCTTCAACTTTACGGGCAATCCACATAAATAGCTCTGTCCAAACTGTTTGTGGACAAGCATAACCACACCATAGTCGCCCAGCAATAGCCGTAAAAAAGAATAGGGCAAAGGATGCAATGATAAGAAGCACAGCAAAATAGAAAAAGTCTTGTGGCCAGAAGGTAAGACCAAAAATATGGAATTTACGATTAGGTAAATCAAATAGAACCGCTTGCCGATCAGCCCATTCTAACCAAGGTACAATATAGTAAATACCCAGTAGGACTAAAACACCAATACTGCGCCACATAGCAAATAGACCTGTAACGGCACGGGGGTATATTTTCGCTTCACTATGGTAGTGCGAATCAGATTTGTTTGATTTTTGGGACTTCTTAGTAGCCATTACATCACAGTTCTTTATTTAGGGATTGAACACTCCTCTTTGTTAAGAACAAAGAGGAGGGTGAGTATCAGCGGCGCGAGGAATTATTTCTGTCTAGGGCTACAAGGCATACGAAAAAAGCATGTCATCGCACAAGATGTTGTAGTTAATAACCAGAACAAAAAGAATCCAATGGAGTAAGCACCAAGCCGGCTCATATCAGCAAAACGAGTTTCATGAAGCAGCACAGCTGGATCGAAGGCAGTAAAGAACAGTATGGTAGCGGCACCAGCAGTAAGGAAAGCTGGCCAGAGAACAGAAATGGTTTTCTGACATGTTGGTAAGGCAGTGTCGACCACGGTATTTCCTCATACAGTTTTATAGTGCCCTCAATCTTACTATAGGTTTACTCCTTATCGCCAGCTGACAAGCTATAAACATAGGCTGTCAGCACGTGGATTTTGCCTTTATCAAGGAAATTTTCGTGTGCTGGCATCTTGCCACCACGCCCATCGGTAATCGATGCCATCACTGAACGTTGAGATGCCCCATAAAGCCATACTTTATCCGTCAGATTTGGAGCCCCAAGTGCTTGATTTCCTGTACCATCAACAGAATGACATGCGACACAGAGTTGTGAAAATTTCTGTTTTCCTGCAGCAACTGCTGTTGGATTAGTGCCACGTCCACCTAGGCTAAGAACGTATTCTGATACATTGAAAACGCCATCATTACCAAGAATTTGTCCCCAAGCTGGCATCGCACCATTACGGCCGCTGGTAATACTGGCTTTGATATTCTCGGGTTTGCCACCGTATAACCAATCATTATCTGTTAAGTTAGGAAAACCATGTGAACCGGCAGCGTCTGAACCATGACAAATTGCACAGTAGTTATTAAAGATGCGTCGCCCGGTTTTAAGTGCATCGGTATCTTTTGATAGACTGATAATATCTTTTTCTAGGTAAGCCGCATAAATTGGACCAAAGGTTTCCTCAGCTTTAGCTAATTCACGTTCGTACTGACCTTTTTGAGTCCAGCCAAGTAGGCCTTCCCATTTACCGAGCCCCGGGTAAAGAAGAAGATAAACACTTGCGAAAATAATGGTGGCGTAAAACATATTCTTCCACCAACTTGGTAGTGGGTTATTAAGTTCTACGAGGTTTTCATCCCAAACATGATCCATGGGCTTACCATCAAGTTGCGAACCATCAGATGGTTTTTTATTCATCCAACGAACTAGCCACCACATAGCAATGATGCCTAAGACAGAAGGAACGGTGATAAACCAAGGCCAGAAGTTACTTGTAAAATCAAACATGGTGTTAGTTACCTGATTTGTGTTGGTGGTTTACACGATTGAGTTCAGCGTCATCAGTTTCATCAAAGATGAGATGTGCGGCTTCATCAAATTCCTGATCGCGTTTACTGCTCCATGCCCAAATGAGAATGCCAACGAAAACGATAAAGGCAACAAGTGTCCAGAGCATTTGAATACTGTTCATGTATTCCATCATTTATCTCCTTGTCTTAATTGCCGTGCCTAGAACTTGTAGATAGGCAATCAAAGCATCTTGCTCGGTTTTACCTTCTAGATCTTTGGGCGCATTGGCAATTTCTTCATCAGAATATGGGTGACCAAGTGTTCTTAGTACTTCCATTTTCTTAGTGATGGTTTCTGCATCAGCGGCATTTTCTTCAAGCCAAGGGTAGCCCGGCATAATTGATTCAGGAACAACATCACGTGGATTATTTAAATGCACACGATGCCACTCATCACTGTAACGACCACCAACGCGATGTAGATCAGGACCGGTGCGTTTTGAACCCCATAAGAATGGGCGATCATAAACAAACTCACCAGCAACCGAGTAATGACCGTAACGCTCTGTTTCGGCACGGAATGGACGAATCATTTGTGAGTGACATGCGTTGCATGATTCACGAATGTAAATATCGCGGCCAGTTAATTGTAGTGCTGTATAAGGTTTTAAACCATCAACAGGTGTAGTGGTGTGTTTCATAAAAAACAAAGGCACAATTTGTACAAGCCCACCTACGCTGATCACAAGAATTACGAGTATAAGCATCAAGCCAATGTTCGTTTCAATTTTTTCATGTCCGGTATTTGCCATGATGATTCTCCTAGTGTGCCGCTGCCGGTGCAACGACCGCCGCTTCGATTGGTTTAACACCACCGATAGTTTTTAGGGTGTTGTAAAGCATCACGAACATGCCAGATAAGAACAAAGCGCCACCAACGAATCGCACAATATAGAACGGGTGAGAGGCTTGCACACTTTGAATAAAGCTATAAGTGAGAGTGCCGTCTGCATTGACTGCGCGCCACATTAAGCCTTGTGTTACACCCGATACCCACATTGCTACGATGTAAAGAGCAATGCCTAACGTTGCTAACCAGAAGTGCCATTCCACTAATTTAAGACTATGAATTTCACGACCGTACATGCGCGGAATCAAGTAATACATAGCACCAATGGAAACCATCGCTACCCAACCAAGTGCACCTGAATGTACATGACCTATTGTCCAGTCAGTGTAATGCGACAATGCATTGACTGTTTTGATTGCCATCATAGGCCCTTCGAAGGTAGACATACCGTAGAAAGAGATAGAGACAATTAAGAAACGTAAAATAGGATCGGTACGCAGTTTTTCCCAAGCGCCAGATAAGGTCATGATACCGTTAATCATCCCACCCCAACTTGGTGCCAAGAGGATTAATGAGAACGCCATACCTAAAGACTGCGTCCAATCTGGCAGTGCAGTGTAATGCAAGTGATGCGGACCCGCCCAAATGTAAGTAAAGATAAGTGCCCAGAAATGTACCACCGATAAACGATAAGAATAAACAGGACGACCTGCTTGTTTTGGTACAAAGTAATACATGATGCCAAGGAAGCCAGCAGTCAGGAAGAAGCCAACCGCATTATGCCCATACCACCACTGAATCATGGCATCTTGTACGCCTGCATAAACAGAGTAAGACTTAAATAGTGAAACAGGTAACACAGCACTATTTACAATATGTAACACGGCAACGGTTAAAATAAAAGCACCGAAAAACCAGTTAGCAACGTAAATATGTTTCACTTTACGCTTCATGATTGTGCCGAAGAAAACAACGGCGTAAGTAACCCAAACAATCGCAATTAAAATATCAATCGGCCATTCAAGTTCAGCGTATTCTTTTGAAGAAGTCATGCCTAAAGGTAAGGTGATCGCGGCTAAAACGATAACAAGTTGCCAACCCCAGAAAGTGAACGAAGCTAGTTTGTCACTAAATAGTCGTGTATGGCAGGTACGCTGCACGGCATAGTAAGAGGAGGCAAATAAAGCTGAGCCACCAAATGCAAAGATCACCGCATTAGTATGTAATGATCTTAAGCGACCAAATGTAATATAGGGAGTATCGAAGTTGAGAACTGGCCATGCCATTTCAGCTGCGATATACACGCCGACTAACATGCCAACGATGCCCCAGATAACAGTCATAATAGCGAACTGTCGTACAACCTTGTAGTTGTACATTTCCTGTGGTGCAGTCATATGCCTACCTGTTTAAAGTAATAAAAATTAAAGTTAATGGATTTAGACGAGATCAAACGGTGGAAGTACACCGAAACTACTGGTGAACACCGGTCCAACACCAAAGCCCCAAAGCAGCACAACCACGGTGAGTACTGCAACGAGTACAACCATGCCCATGGACATGATGGCACTAGCAAATAAGAACCCTTGTTCTTTGTTTACCTGCATCATGGTGGGTAGACCGGTGTAGAGAAGGTAAACACTGTAAGCCAATGCGGGCAAACCAACAATCATGTTGAGCCATAGCACTGGATAAAGAGACATCAGACCGATAAGGAATAAGGGTGTACCAGAATAGGCAGCAAGTGCAATGCCTTGTGGTAGAGGTTGCTCTGTACCATAGGTTTTGCCCATCCAGTGAACCATCCAACCAATAGAAAAGATCGCAACCAGCATGGTGAGGTAAGTAAGTATGGAAAGCACTAATGCGCTGTCCGTGGTTAGTTTAACAACGTCACTGTTACCAATTTGCCAACCGATTTGGGTGGTGCCGATGAAACCAGAAATAGCCGGTATTGCTGCTAAAAATAAAACGTGTGTGCAGTAACATTTACTAATTGAACAACGTTCTTTACGAATCTCTTCCCACTCTTGAGCAGGATGGGCGAACATCCCCCATACATGTGACAAAAACATTTTAAGCCCTCTAAATGAAGTCGTTTATCCCATCCAGTACCAAACTGGATCTGAACCTCTAACAGTACAGAAATTTCGGTATAGAACCAGAAACCACACTGTTTGCAATGTAGTCTTGCATCAATATTAGAACATTATAATATACTGCAGTGTATAGTTACAAATCTGATGGTAAAAAAATAAGATATTACTCATATTTAGGCGTTGATCTGGATCAAGGCAGTGGCGAGTATGTGAGTCATACGCATGATATTGTAGCAAAGAGGCTAAATTGGACAGTGAAGTGCAAAAAATAGACAAAGAATCAGATTGCTTTCATTGTGGTTTACCTGTGCCTGATGGTTCCCTGTATAAGGTATCGATCCAAAACAGTGAGCGATTCATGTGTTGCCCAGGTTGTCAGGCGGTTGCAGAGGCGATCGTGAATGGCGGCATGGAGGATTACTATCAATTTCGAACCGAAAATGCAGAGCAAGGCCAAGAACTCGTCCCAGAATTTTTGCAGCAATCACTAGCCTATGATCTCGATGCTGTACAAGACAGCTTTGTTCGACACCATGACAGTGAACAGGGCGATATTCGTGAAGCTGACTTAATTTTAGAAGGCATTACTTGTGCTGCATGTATCTGGTTGAATGAACGCCATATTGCCGCGCTAGAAGGTGTGAAAAGTATCGTCGTAAATTATTCCACGCATCGCGCCCAGCTTCAATGGGATAATGACGTGATAAAGTTGAGTCAAATTTTAGAAGCTGTGACGCATATTGGTTATCTTGCCCATCCCTACGATCCCAGTCGCCAGCAACAATTATTGGAAGACGAACGTAAACAACAGATCAGGCGTTTAGGCCTTGCAGCGGTACTTGGCATGCAAGTCATGATGATTGCGGTGGCACTATACTTAGGCGACTTTTTTGGCATGGAAGCCCAGTACGAGAAATTTTTTTACTGGATTAGTTTAGGTTTAACCTTGCCGGTCATGCTTTATTCCGCACAGCCATTTTTCAAGACTGCATTTCGCGATATCAAACACGGGCAGGCGGGCATGGATGTGCCTGTGTCTATTGGCATCAGTGTCGCATTCGCAGGCAGCGTCTGGAGTACCTTTAATGGTCATGGTGAAGTGTATTACGACTCGGTAGTAATGTTTGTGTTCTTTTTATTAACCGGTCGTTACTTTGAATTAGTGGCACGAAAAAAATCATCAGAGAGTGCCGACGCACTGGTGCATAGTGTTCCGGCAGTAGCAACGCGAGTAGAAAATAATCAGGAAGCGATGGTCACCGTTGCGGAGTTACAAGTCGGCGATAGCGTTCGCGTCAAGCCGGGTGAAAGTTTTCCTGCAGACGGTGTGGTGATAGAAGGGCATTCCAGTGTTGATGAATCGTTATTAACAGGTGAAAGTATTCCTGTGCCAGTGATGCTTGATGCAAAGGTGATCGGTGGCTCTATTAATATAGACAGTCCACTTTTAGTCAAAGTTGAAAAGCTAGGGCAAGACACGGTGTTATCGGGTGTGTTGCGGTTACTTGAACGCGCACAAACGGAGAAACCAAGTATTACCCGTATTGCGGATAAAACCGCAGGATGGTTTGTCTTGGGGGTTTTACTCTTGGCAATTGGTGTCGCCGTTTATTGGTGGGGGCAAGAAGGTGCATCATGGTTGCCGATTACCATTGCCGTGTTAGTTGTCACGTGTCCCTGTGCCTTGTCATTAGCTACACCCACCGCGGTCACGGCAGCAACCAGTCGCTTAACTTCACAAGGGTTACTCACCACACGCGGCCATGCCTTAGAAACCTTAGCCAAGGCAACGCATTTTATTTTTGATAAAACAGGTACTTTAACGGAAGGTAAACTGGAATGTCGACAGGTGCTACCACTTTCAAGTTTATCAGAACAAGACTGTTTAAGTTGGGCAGCGGCATTGGAAGTGGGCTCTGAACATCCTGTGGCAAAAGCACTTTGTGATGCAAATAAAATGATTACATTAGCGACGGATATTATTAATACACCCGGTGCAGGATTAACCGGCACAATTAATTCACAACAACTTTGGTTAGGAACACAAACCTATATAGAAAAAAGTACCGGCCTAAGCGTACCTAAACAAGCACTAGCAACATTACGAGAGCAAGCTTATACCGTGGTAGTACTTGCCGATGCACAGCAATGCCACGCCTTATTTGCATTGGGCGATCGTGTACGTGAAGGGGCGGTTGATTTAATCTCGCAACTAAAACAATCCGGTTTGCATGTTTCCTTACTCAGTGGTGATCATCAACAAACCGTTGCAGTAATAGCAAAACAGCTTGGCATTGAAGATTGGCAAGCAGAATGTTTACCCGCAGATAAATTGTCGGCAGTGAAAGTCTTACAGGAAAAAGGTGCTGTGGTTGCCATGGTCGGTGATGGCATTAACGACGCGCCAGTGTTAGCCGCAGCCCAAGTATCAATCGCCATGGCGAGCGGCACCCAATTAGCCGCCGCAACAGCCGATATGTTACTGCTTTCAAGTGATTTGTTATCACTTGGACAAGCGCATAAGATTGCAAAACAAACCCTAAGCATTATTAGGCAGAATATTATCTGGGCAATTGGCTATAATCTTATTGCACTCCCCGCTGCTGCATTAGGTTTTGTTGCGCCGTGGATGGCAGCGATAGGCATGTCGGCAAGTTCGTTAATGGTGGTTGGCAATGCGTTACGGTTACTGAGGAAGTCAGCGAAATAAAATGGAAATACTTTACCTACTGGTACCACTCGCCATGCTCATTGTGGCGTTAATGGTTGTGATATTTTTCTGGGCAGTACGCTCAGGTCAGTTCGATGATCTAGAAGGACCTGCGCATCGAATTATTATGGATGATGACCGATCTGACGAAGCTAAAAAAGACAGCTTGAAGAAAGGCGAAAAATAAAAAACTGTTATTGCGGTTCAGGAAAAATATGTTATTGCGAACAAAGTGAAGCAATCTCCTACTCATAGAATTAGGACGTTAAACCACGTAAATATTGTTTTAGCTGTGATACACAGGCATTAGATATTTGCACGGTCTTTTCTACTTTACGAATACTAATACATCCTTCAATCACTGCAATAACAAACTGCGACACCACTGCACTATCTACATCACTGCGTATATATTTTTTTTGTTTCGCCTCATCTAATTTTGCCGTTAATGCATCATTCCAAAGTTTGAAATTAGCGACAATTCTCTGCCTGAATCCATCATCTAACATAGACATTTCTTGTGCCAGATTATTGAGAGGGCAACCATGCTCGCGCATTAATTTGGTAGCTCTTTCATCTAGCGTCTCAAACATACGGGGAATGTCTGTCACAGGGTTATCCATTGCCATGATTGGTTCTATCCACATCTTCTCTAATAATGTTTTTATCTCTTCTTCAACAACCGCGTAACCGAGTTCGGTCTTGCTTTTAAAGTGGTGATAAAACCCACCTTTCTTTAAACCGGTTTGCTTTAATACCTGGTCGACACGCATGCCCTGAAAGCCATGTTTGTGTATTTGCTCGTAGGCCGTTTTAAGCAATTTACCGCGTGTTTCTTGTGGATTTCTAATCATTATAGCCTCATAAAATCAATTCCTTACGGACAGTATAGACAGACTAGTTGGTTTGGTCTATAGTCGCAGCAGACTAACTGGTCTGTTAATGCGGTCAGCGTAAATTAAAACCAATTATGAGGATATGAACATGAACGAAACACTCTTTACAACAACATTAATTATCGTTGAGGTAGTGTTTTCATTGATGATACTAAGGACAATCAAAAAGAGTGGAGCAAGCAATACGGTTATATTCACACTTGCTGTCACCTTTGCCGTATGGCTATTTGTAGCGTATACAATGATCAGCAACGGTTTTTACAGTGCCACAGGAATACCCCAAGTCGCATTCACTGCTGGGGTTGTCATCCCTGTGGTAATAGGACTCATTGCAGTTAAGCTATGGCCCGCACTTTCGATCGCGGTCAGCAGAATTTCTGTAAGTGAGTTTCTCGCTCTACAATATATGCGTGCTGCATTTGGAATCATGTTCTTTTTTACCGCTTCTCTACCAGTATGGTTTCAATACCTTGGTGGACTTGGTGATATTGCTGCAGGAATCGGTGCGTTTCTGGCGTTGCAATACTTCAATAAAAATCCAGATAAACAACGACAAGCTAATATTCGAGGAAATGTTGTTGGTGTCATAGATTTTATCATTGTGCTAAATGTCGGTGTGGCTGTAGTGCTTGATACACATTCACCTGACATGACTTTTAATCTTATTCCCTTGTATGTCGTTCCTTTGTTTCTCTTATTGCATGTGTTTTCATTACAGAGACTGCGCAGTCAGCCACCATCATTGGCTGCTAGCAATGCTGCGTAAAACAATCATGCTCGTGATTTCATTTAGAGGGTTTTATGGTAAAGGAGACGGAGAGATTAAATTTTAATTCCTCCATCCCCTTTACGAAATAAGTCTACTATTCATTCTCGATGATTACCTTCATCGACCATTGACGTGTTTCATTAGGCTCAAGTTTCACCAGTCCCGGTTTATCAGAAAACTCACCATCAAAATCAACAGGGCTGGAATAACCTTGCCAAGGTTCTATGCACACAAACCCCGCGCCGGGAACACTCCAAATCCCCAAGTGCGGAAAATCATCAAACTGAACCGTGATACAGGGTCCTTGTTCACCGGAATAAACCACTTCACGACTGTAGTGTTCGGTGAAAATCATGGCATCTGGTTCAAATAAACTATCGTCTAATGTAAAGCCGTTGTTTTCTGTTGCCCATGGCCACGGGGAGGTTTCTTTTTTAACTAAGCCTGCATCAAGTCGGTTGATGTCACAGGTTTCAGTTTCAGTAAATTCAATATGATGATTGTCTCGGCTTGTATTACCCGGTAATGGCCAAACAAATGCAGGGTGAGCGCCAATGGAGCAGGGCAGGGGGTTGTCATCGGTATTAATGACTTGGTAGGTAATGCTCAGTGCGTCATCGCGTAATGCAAAATGAACTCGGAATTCAAAATGGAAGGGGTATTTTCCCAGCGTGCCTTTATCATTACGAAGTAAAAAAGTGCACTGGGTATCGGTTACCTTTTCAATCTCAAACAACATATCACGGGCGAAGCCATGCTGGGTCATGGTGTAGGATTTGCCATCGTGCTTTAAGGTGTCGTTGGCAAGACGACCAACAATAGGAAATAAATGTGGCGCATGGCGACCCCAATAAGCAGGATCAGCTTGCCAGATTAATTCCTCTCCATCGGCTGTTTTTAAGGAATGTAATTCAGCGCCTTGTGCATGGATCACAGCAGTGAGAGAAGTTCCTTTCAGTGTGCAGCTATCCATTGATTTTCCCCAGTTATTCTTAATGATCGTTTTTTCTAAGATGGCGGCTTGTCGTACGTCTGTCAAGTGAAATACTGTTAAGCGCAGCTATTTTATGCATAATGACTTAACTATCATAATCACTTGCCAGTAAAGACGAACCGTATGCAGAAATACCCCGACAATCCCTCTTTGTATGAAATCAATACAAGGGTTTGGTTGCGTCAATTTGACACTAAAACCAAACGTGCCACTTTAAATGATGTTCCTGATTTTGTATGGCAAGATCTCCACAATAAAGGCATGCATATTATTTGGTTAATGGGGGTGTGGAAGATCAATGCAGCGGCATTGCACAAGAATGATTTATCAGAAGATCTATGCGTAGGCTACAGCCAAGCCTTACCCGATTGGCAAAACAGCGATGTAATTGGTTCTCCTTATGCGATTGATGAATATATTGTGTCGGATGATCTTGGTGGCACAAAAGCATTGGTAGCGGTACGAAAACAATTAGCCAAATTTAATCTTCGTTTGATGCTGGATTTTGTGCCGAATCATTTTAGTCGCGCTACCAGTTTGTTAAACACACAACCTGAGATCTTTGTTCAGGCAAGTGCAGAGCAACAACAGCCTGATACCTATAACCCTGAATTATTTTTTACGCATACAAAAATCAGTTTTGCCTATGGTCGCGATCCGTTCTTTGCACCCTGGTGGGATACCGTGCAAGTCAATTATGCAGTCACCGAAGCAAGGAACTACATGACTAACGCATTAAAATCGATTGCGACACAATGTGACGGTGTGCGATGTGACATGGCAATGTTAGTAATGAATGAAATATTCACTCAAACATGGCAACTACAGGTCGCTATGCAAACACCAGAAACTGAATTTTGGGTGGATGCGATTAATGAAGTCAAAGCAGGACACCCCAATTTTATTTTTATGGCAGAAGCTTATTGGGATAAAGAGTGGGCACTACAACAACAAGGCTTTGATTACACCTATGATAAACGACTAACAGATCGTTTAGAAGAAGGCGACGTGCAAGCAGTGCAAGGGCACTTACATGCCAATATGGATTTTCAATCTCGCTCAGTGCGGTTTTTAGAAAACCATGATGAACCGCGAGCAGTAGTGACCTTTGGTCATCAAGGCTCAATGGCAGCCGCAGCAATTATTTCAACCTTACCCGGGTTACATTTTTACTATGACGGGCAGTTTGAAGGTAAGCAGGTCAGGTTGCCGGTACAGTTAGGTCGTGAGTATGTTGAAGAAATCGATCTTGAAATAAAAGCTTTTTACGATAAGCTATTAGCCATCGTAAATAATCAAGTCACCCAGTCAGGGCAATGGAAATTACTAACACCTTCCTTCGCATGGGAAGGTAATGATACTTTTCAAAATATGCTGGCATGGCGATGGGAATATCAACAAACAATAAAAATAATCGTCGTCAATTTTTCCGACAACGTTAGTCAGTGTCGGTTATTCTTCACAAAAGAGTTTAATAATCAGGAAATTGTATTCACCGACGATTTAGCCGGTATTGAATATCAGCGTAACGCCAATGATGTGATTAATAACGGTTTATACATTGAGTTACAGCCCTATCAATCACATATCTTTACTTGCCAATCATAGCGACAAAAAACAAGCTAAGGTATAATGTCTTATCAATTTAATAAGGATTAAGTACGTGAGTGAGCAGAAAGAAAATAAAGCTTCTTTTTTCTATACCTTAAAAGGTGTTATGTGGGCAATGATTGGTGTACGTCGTGGTGGTGGTTATGACGAAGACGTTAGCAAGATCAAACTCAAGCAAGCTATTTTGGTAGGCATTATTATGGTGATCGCGTTTATTATGACCCTGTATTTTGTTGTGAGTTTGGTGATAGGGCAGGCGACGAGTTAAGTTAGCGGGAGTTTAGCAAACCATAGTGAAAAATCATTCCATGTACTGCTGCGTGTCCAGGTCAGGTTAAGCGTTTGAAAAAAAATGAATACTGTCAGCATTATAGGAAAGACTTCCCGCCCGATTTTTTGTTTGCGTTCTAAAATAATTAAAACAATTAAAATTAAATCGGTTAAACCAAACGTAAGCACTTGATAGCTAAACGGAAATTCGGGTATATTTAATGGAATTCTTGCAACTGCGGGGTCAATCATTGTAAGCGATGTGCAGATCATGTAACGCGCGTGCTGCATCGGTGATTTTCGATATGCAATGGCAAGGCTGTAGGCAATAATAAAAATAGCTAACAATGAAAGCTGTAAAAATAAAACATAAAGGCGAAAATATTTGATTCCAAAATCATAGAGAGTAATTTGGTTATGTGCTAACAACACAAGCGAAATAATAATAAGAGGAAATAACGCATAAGAAGACTTACCAACAACACGATGTAAATCACGTTTTTTGTATTGGATTAAGAATGCTTGTGTAATTAATATGCCGATCCAGGCTATCATGGTTGCAGCATGAAAGTGGACATAAAAATTAGTTTCGCTAAATATTTTTGAGAAGTAGGTGTCCCAAAAGCCAATTAAAGCGAGAGCCAGTAAAATAATAAAATAATAAGCACTTTTATTAAACATGGTATATAACCTGCTAATGCATTTACAAACCTATAGAAAATAAGCGGATTTGTAAAATAGCCATTACCCAATGCAATAACATACTCACCAGCCCATAACTATTTCTTTTGTTTTTTATATCTATCTTGCAAAAGTATACACAAGTTCCTAATGTCGGAATAGATAGCATTTTTAGAATAGACTCTTCCATATATGGAATATTAATATATCAGCCGATTTAAATGCTTTAGCTTTACTAAAGTATCTGAGTTAGAGATTATCTATACGCCTCATTGAGTGTTCAACACGCAGTCTTCGCTGAATGAGTTTTCGTATATTCATACTTTAAAATGTTTAACGCAATAATCAATAAATACTCTCGTGATTCGAGATACGTTTTTTCGGCTCGGGTAGACAAGACTAATTTGTTGTAGCGGCATGGGGTAATCGGGCAGTACTTCTACTAATTCCCCGTTTTCGATGTGCTCTTGGCAATAAAATGGCGGCAATTCTGTAATGCATTTATGATTGAGAGCTAGGTTGCGCATGTATGTATAATCATTTGCCCGCATAAAAGGTTTGATGGGGATTTTTTCATTACCTAAAGACCATATTATGTCTTGCTCCTTTTTAGCCCATGCAGCACATTTGTAAGTGGCAACATCCAGTGGAATGTTTAATAAATTTCCGGCTAAAAACTTTGGTGATGCCACAACACGATGGCGATAGTTTAAGAGCAATCTTGCTATCGCTGATTGGCTGACTAAATCTCCAACTCTCAATGCAACATCGATTCCATCTTCAATAAAGTCTAATCGTCTTTCTGTTACAAAAAGATCAATCTCGATATTGCTGTACTGCACTTGAAAGTTGTCTAATAGTTTCCACATCGGTTCAAAACCAGGCGGTAAGGACAAGCGTAGACGGCCTTTTAGATTTTGCTGTTGCTCGGACAGCGCTAACAGCCCTGCGTCCATTTCCTCTACGCCTCGTGAAGCATATTCATACAATATTGCCCCCGCTTCAGTTAAACGCAATTTCCGTGTTGAACGCTCAAGTAAACGCACACCCAATACCGATTCGAGATCAGCAACTCGTCGGCTCACTGTCGCCACCGGTACGACCATAAAAGAGGCGGCTGCCGAAAAACTGCCCTTCGCCACTACATTGACGAACATACGCGTCGAGTTCAAATCCATAATCTTCTCCTTTAAAACGATATTCTTGGCCTGCTTACGCTTATCTTTCCATTTATGAGAAAGTTATTCAATAAAAAGCACTCTAATTATCATTTTTGTATTGAATTAAGATAATTGCACCATCAATCAATGAGGAGAACACTCCATGAAATCACTATTGGTATTTTTAAGCTGTTGCCTATTGTCAGTAGGTTTGGCACATGCAGATAGCAGTAAGCAGCAAATAGAAAATCTTATTTCCCGTTATGAAATGGCACTTAATGGCAACGATCTAAACGGCGTTCTCGGGGTGTACGGGAAAAAGCCAGTCTTTATGCCACAACATGCCCCAGCACAAGTTGGCAGAGATGCTGTTAAGCAAGCTTATGCAAATGTATTTAACACCATCAAGCTCGACATAAAATTCACTACCTACGAGATCGAAGTGTTGGGCAACACAGCCTGGGCTCGAACTAGTTCCGCAGGAAAGACAAAAATACTGGCGGCTAATATCGTTGTTAACGAAGGTAATAACGAACTCTTCATTTTTAAAAATGAAGATGGCAGCTGGAAAATTCACCGGTATCTTTTTTCTACCAATCAACCGCAGCAATAATTTTGTTGGCAATAGGAGACTTACTATGAAAGCAATCATCGCAAAACAACCCGGCGGACCAGAAGTACTCGAGCTTGTTGATATCGATCAGCCCATAGCACAAGAAGGAGAGGTGAAAATTCGAGTAAAAGCGTTTGGTCTTAACAAGGCAGAAAGCTACTATCGCAGCGGCAATTACGGTACTTTCGTGCCAGATCAAGCACTTGGTATTGAAGCCGTCGGCGAAATCATTGACGACCCAAGTGGTGAATTTCGCATAGGCCAAAAAGTCGCAACGGCTATGGGTGGAATGATGTTCACCCACCACGGAGGTTATGCTGAATACATTACAGTTAATGCAAATAATGTCGTGGCAATTGATAGTGAAATAAATGTTGAACAGCTCGCCGCATTGCCCGAAGCGTACCTAACTGTATGGGGTGCGCTGGACAAAAATCTTAAAATCGCTTACGGAGAGAGCTTACTAGTACGTGGTGCTACATCCAGTATTGGAATGGCCGCTGTAGCGTATGCCAAAGCGCGAGGATTGACAGTTATTGCGACTACACGTAATCCAGACAGTGTTGATAAACTTAAATCTATAGGTGCAGATCATGTGGTAATCGACGATGGTGATATTCACGAAAAAGTAAGAGCAATTATACCTGAAGGTGTTAATAATGCATTGGAAGTGGTTGGTGCTGCAACATTAAAAGATACGCTCAAGTCTGTCTGCCAATGGGGGCAAGTTGTAGTCATTGGTTTGTTGGGTGGTGCGCCAGTGATGGAATCATTTAATCTTATGGGCGACTTACCTAACACGGTTAAACTCAGTTTTTTCAGCAGCGGTTTATTGGGCTCTGATGCACTCCCACTAAACGAAAGCCCGTTAAATTGGGTCGCTGAGAAAATTGCAAATGGAACTATGCCGAATACTATCGCAAAAACATTTGATGCTGTAGATATAAAAAAAGCACATCGCCTTTTGGATGAAGGAACTGCGAACGGAAAAATTGTCGTGATGTTTTGATTTTAAAAACTTAATTAGCAGAGTACAGATTTGTACTCTGCTAATTTCTTATTTAAATATAAGAACATTATGAGATGGGCTAAAAATTTAGAAAATAGTATCGAAGCATGGCGAATAACAGGGAAAAATTTAAATAATCGAATGGATAAAGCATTAACTAATAATTAGTAGATTTTAAAATCAATGGGGGCTGACCCCATTGATACTTTTATCCAACGTCTGTTTGAATGTTTGCTGTATTATCCAGGCATCATAACTAGCCCGGTGGCGCGCTAAATTCATCTCAATGATTATCTGGTCTTTGGTTTCGTGCCATATTGCCATTTGCTCTTCAGAGAGGATCATTTCCAATGGGCTAACGTTAAATGTCATTGGTTTTCCTGCCACATGAAACAAGGTTGTTAGCCATGGCTTATCCACTACCCAACCATCACTATATAGCGTCATTCCATCCAGCAGTTCATTGAGTTTCTCTGTCACATCACTAATAGGTTTTCCGTACGTTTCTAATATGTCTCGTGGTACTCGATGTATCTTTTCGGCATCCTCGTCCCAATGAGTCCAATCTGGTGCTGGTAAGATTAACGTGCAGAACTTTTCCCCGTCACTTAGCGCAACGCCAATCTCTATCGGATAACTCGTACCGCCGAATCCAGAAGCCTCGACATCAATGATGAATGGTTCATTATTATTTTTCACACTGGATACCTTATATATATTATGTTTACACTTCTTTCTTTGGCACATCCAATGGAGCTAATGGTTATGCTTTTTCTAATCTATAGTAATTTCCTTTTTGTACCTACAAGCCAATATGCTACAGCTAAACCTACTAATACAGCACCAACAATTAAAAGCTCTTCAGATTTTTCAGAAGATAAGGAGTAAATTAGTATTTTCCTAATAAGTGCTGCCATAGCCAACATGAAAAAAGCACCTATGGCAAAACCTTTACCTTGTAGATGTTTTATCTCTTCATGAATCAATTCAATAGCTGCCCACAAAACCAATAAGCTACCTAAAATTGTCAAAATACCCTTTTCTATTCCTATATCTGAAAAGAATAATAGATTTATATCATAAACAAACAGACCAATTGCAAAAAAAGCAACAAGTACCAGAGCACTTGCTAAGAAAAAATTAATATATGAATTAAACTTTTTTAAATTCGCTAAAATAGCTTTTTCAAACTTGGATAATGATAAAAACTTACCAAGCTCCTCTTCCCTGTAAGAACTTGTAAGGACATCCAGATTTATATCTACTATTTTTTCAACAGCTCTAATCTCTTTGAGATGTTGTACTTTATTTAAAAAGTTTTCTTCTATACTTTCAAGAATAAATGTTCTTACAAAAGTAAATGCAGAGTTCACATAATGTGTCGGGAGACCAATCTTTACATGTATCTCACCTATTTTGTACAGACACGTAAAATATGACATATCATATTTGCCACAAAATAAACTGATAAACCACTCTTTTATTTTTTCTCGATGATGGGCAATTATTTTTTCATCTTTTAGGAATTTCGAAGTTTTTCCAAATTGCCATATGTAATCATAAAATTCATTTATAAATTTATCTGCAAGTCCTTCCATTCGAGGCTGAAGGTCTAGCAGTATTTTAGCCTCCTCATCTGTAAATTTATAGTGAGCTTTTAAGCTGCTATATTGTTGCATGAGAACTCCTTTTGAGCATAAGGGCTTAGCTAAATATTTTTCGACCCAACATTGATTATAATATACTAAAATCATAGATGCTTATATAATCCAAAAGTAATAGCTTAAAATTATAAAGAAACTGACATTTATACTTTGTCTAAAAAGCAACGTACCGTATTCGTTGTTTTTTTGTTTAAATCGAATAGATATTTTTTTATTTCTAGTAGTTTATAGTAATAGCCATCCACCCAATTTAGAATAACAACAGTTGTTCTTGTAAATAGATAACGCCTAAATCAGCGGCAGCTGAAAGTGGCGGGGCTTTTACGGGAGCAAAAGGCGCAACGCTTTTAGTTGTCAGCTGGATTTTTTTGTTAGCCTTATTGATATCATATTATTCTTGGCTTGATCTCTCTTTTTGTAATTTTTTGCAATGAAATTTCTATGACAGAAGCGACTAAAACAAAGCCTATAAGAATGTACACAACAGAATCCGATACTTTGTTGACATAGATAAGAGCAAGTATCATAGCAATAAAACTTAGCATGGCAGCAATAAACACTAATATCGAAGAAGCACCTGTTTCAGAAATAATCTTTAGATGCCCTATATGTGTAACCGCATGGATGAATAAAATTGAAATTGAGCCAATAGCGGCTATTTCAGATAAATCAAACAAAAGAGATAAAATGATGATTAAAATTCCACTGATAATTAATCCTTCTCTACTATGTGCAATGGGTTTCCCAAACTCAGCAGGAAGTTCACCATCTTTAGCTAATTGATAAGTCACATTGGTTACAGCATACAAATTTGCGTTAATAGCAGATGCTGTAGCAATTAATGCCGTAATGGCTACGACTGTAAAGCCGACCTGACCGAATATTGGTAATGCTGCTTCTGCCAAGGCAAAATCTTTAGCTGCGGTGACTTTTTCAACCGGTAAATTACCAAAAACAGCAAAGGCAATTGCTACATAGAGAGCCATAACCAATAGAATAGCCGTCATCATTGCTCTAGGGAGTGTTTCAGAAGGGTTGGGCATATCTTCGGCTGTATTAGTGATAACCCGAAAACCTTCAAAAGCAAAAAAAGTAATTGCTAGGCTAAAAAATATGTCTTTACTTGGCGGATAATAGCTGGGAGATAATAAATCAGGATCTAGAAAAATAATTCCTACTATGGACAAGACAGCTAGAACAGCGAATTTTATTCCAACTGTGATTCTTTCCCAAACAGCAACATCTTTTGCTCCTTTAAGATTAATTATAACAAATAAAATAATAATTCCAGTTGAAAAAAAATGATGCCAGAGTTTTGATATTTCATTTGCAGGTAAAAATGTGACTGCATAATTTCCAAACGCTTTAGCAATTAAACTTAAGGAAACGATAGCAGAAAAATACAGCATAATGCCCATAGTGCCGGTAAAAAATCCAACACCATAGGACTGAGATAAGTATTCTATAATTCCTCCAGAGGAAGGATAACGAGCCCCTAACTTTCCTAGTGAATAGCCACTAAATAGGGCTATGACTCCGCCAATGATAAAGGAAATATAAACGGCACTTCCTGAAATGGCGCTCGCTTCGCCAAGCAGTGCAAAAATCCCTGCACCGACCATTGCACCTATACCCATTGAAACAGCTGACCAGAATCCAATTGGTTTTTTTGATGTATGCATATTTCCCCTGTTTTATTAGGCTAACGCCGCTACGGTCTACCGCTGGATGCGATTGTTATGAGTTGCCCACGATACGACTTTGCCTGCTAATGGTTGAGCTAAGGCGCGTTTTTTGCGCCGATCTGGTTTAACGATTTGTTAACTGTACATGGTTTAATATCCTTGGTCAGATCACGTGCTTGAAATCCACCCCAAACAGACAACCCAATCAATAGTAAAATCACAGAAAACAGCCCTATGGGCTGAATTTTTGCAGCAATACCATACTTGTACTTAGTAGGCCTAAATACCCTTTCATTTGGTAAGGGGGACTGCCCCATTTTGAAAATTTTAATGCTACGCTGACCTACTGTAAAAAATATGATTGCTGCAAATAACAAAGGCATAAAGACAAACAAGCCATAAAATACTAAATGGACACCGTTAATATCCCCATAATTGTAGCAATTGGCATTTTTTGAATATTCGGACAGCCAATCAAAAAACCAGAATTCAGCAAAAACAAATAATAGAATTGCCCAAGCCATATTTTTGATTACAAATACGATACGTTCTTTTTTAGTATATTCAGGCGCATAATTTACACTTTTTTCTTTTTCATGTTTAGGTAGCCTAAACCATTGCTCCTTAGGAGTCTTTATAAATGCGATAATCGTCACGATAATTCCAATTAGCGCAAAGCTATAAATTATGATCTCAGGATTGCTCATAGGTTTATGATTTTTACAGCTAACGCCCTCTGGATGAGGTTGTTAGATGCACATTATTGACCTTTGTTTAATGTGCGCATACACTATACGCACAACCCTTTGTAAGAGTTATGATTATGAAAGCATTCGACATTCAGGCTCCTAAAAAGCCAACAAACCTCTCTATAAACAGTGACTTACTTTCAAAAGCGCGTGAAATGAATATTAATCTTTCAGCAACGCTTGAAAATGAGCTAGCCAAGCAACTAAAAATTAAACAACGAGAGCAGTGGCTCAGAGAAAACACAGCAGCTATTCAAGCTTATAACGATTTTGTTGAGAATGAAGGTGTTTTTAGTGACGGC
>CAZIWG010000016.1:0-38565 GCA_964542925.1 uncultured Granulosicoccaceae bacterium
GGTGTGGTTTTGACTGCCCTGTTTACCTTGATGGTGACTGTGGAGAGCCGCAAGAATTTGAAGGGACTTTTGAAACCAAAGAGCAAGAATTGGCACATGCTGATTTATACAGCTAACGTTTGAATTAAGTTGGCGCTTGCACAGGCTATTTAGAAAACAGCGCGGTGTAACTGCGCTCCACTTGGATGATTTGTTATAAACCGTTTTATAGGAGTAACCATGAATAGATTAGATGTTAATAGATACACAGCAAAGATACTTGGATTTGTTAATTGCACTACAGATGTAAACTTTGACAACCCTGAAATGAGTGTGTTTCAAGTTGACCCATCAGATAGTATTGCCTTTGATGAAATAAATATATGGTTAAACGATACACAGCTAATCGAGGCTTATGATATTTGCATAGATAAAGAGGGTTATTTTCCTGCTAACGGAATTATTAAAAACGGCATAAGAGAATCAATGATTAAATTCGTTAATGATTGCGCCGCTAAAGGTTTATAACGACCATTATCAGCCGCGTAGCAACGCGGAGTCTGCTGTATATAATTGTTATGTGCAGTGTTAATTTTGGAGAAGAAAACATGAACCGCGCGGATTATACTTTTAGCAGTTTTACTGTCGGGTTTCACCTGCAACGTATTGTTATGTGATTGAGGAGATAATATGTTTTTACATTATAAATATTGGTGGCAGTCTGAAAAGGGATGCTGCAATACTTACAGTAATTGGATTGAGACAAACTACCCGACCAAGGCAAGTTGTATTAATAAATGCAATGATGCTGTATCAGCAATGGTTGATTATTTTAATAACTTAACAGTACAGGTGGGGTACGCAAACGGTATTTATCATTGCTGGTGCAAAGATGACCATGGAAATATTATTGATCCCACATTAAAGCAGTTTGACGAAGAAGTTAAATACACATTGATAGCTGAGCGTTTTTTAGAAAAAGATGAAATTGAACTATCAACAGGTGCAATATTTTTAAACACATAACGACCATTAATAACTGGCTTCACACGAAAGATTTAGAACGAAGCGCGGAGTTTGACAGTCCACGTTTATTTAATTGTTAGGCATATTTTGGAGTAATTATGAAGTATAAAACAACAGTAATTATTGAATGGGAAAGCATCCCTATTGATAAAGGGCAAGATGCTAGATATATAGCAGAAATAGTAACAGCCACTTTAGCCGAGGGTGCTTGTCAACATGTGGACAAAGGACGAAATGCTGCAAGCCTAGAATGTGAATGCACATTTACCGAGACGGTTAAAGTTGCCTAACAACAGAATACCCAACCCTTACAAGGTAAATAAAATGAGTACATTCGACGACGAAACATCGGATATAAAATATCAAACAGCGATAGAGATGCAAGAAATGGCATTGTTTGCGTTACTAAAACCTTCTCTGCAAAGAGACGGGGATCAGTGGTGCGTTTTGTATGGGGACGATTTGCAAGTAGGTATATCGGGATTTGGTAATAGTCCTAGCTTAGCTATTCAGGAATGGAACAAGCAATGGTATGCACCAATTAAGGCGATTGAAAATGAATAGAGACGAATATGATGAAAGGCTATTTTCTTACCTAATTCGTCTTACTAACGGATTTGATACAGTTGAAACAACAAAGAAAAACATAAAAAAATTTACTGCGGAGTATCATGCAAGTGAGGCTATAAGGGCTATTGAATGTTTAGAGTTTAAATATTTTGAGAGTTCAACTTGTGCAACTGTTGATGTATCTAATGCAATCAAAGCCATCAATAAACGATTAACAGGGGATAAAAATGAATAAACTAATCCTACTCCTATTGCTATCAACAACGGCGAGTGCTGATAATAGCTATTTCCAGTTCGTACACGAGCGATTTACCGGCAATATAGGCGACATACCGAATACCAGCGTCGAGTATGACTACGCCGACCACAACGCAGGCATCCAAACATTTATCAATACCACTAAAATGACGTTGAGCAGTGAGGGCAAGCCTGATCAGTGGTTATTCGGCTGGTCTATTCATGGCATACCGGCATCTTATGAATACTGGAATTTAACCGAGGCGGGGGATTATACGATTACGCTTGAGGTTGAGATTGAGCATAACACTGATAGCCCACCCTGGTGCAATGTGTCCAGTGATTGCTACGTTGTCGACCCTGATAGCTGGACTGAGTTATTTACCGATACGCTGATTGTCACGGTATTAGCGCCGATACAGCCAGTAATACCCGAAATAGTACCCGTTATAGAGCCTGTAATCGCTTCTGAGCCTGTTTTAGAGGATGCACCAGTGGTTATTGATGTAACTGAGCCTAATCCCGTAGAGGACGAAATAGAGGCTGATGATAAAAGTCAGTCAGGTGGTTTGTCACTGTGGTTGCTTGGTATTATGCTAATCGTTCGCAGACTAACCCACGCTACCGTTAAACTGCACATGGATATGGTCTGATTCTAATAGCACAAAGTATTCATCGCCCAGCGCATCGGCTATTTTATCGGCTACTTTCTGCTTGTCATCAATCGCCATGTCCCTTGTCCGTAAATCCATAGCATAGCCGATATAATGGCGAGACTGCCGAGAATGTACCCCATCACATAGGCTAGTAATAACAGCAGATTGCCCATGCTTTTCAAGAATAGGTTTAGCCATAACATAGGCAAGAACCATCTCTGCTTTAATTCCATTCGCTTTGACGCCTTTCTTTATCATTAATCACTCTCCAAATTTTAGGCGCTTATCTTTTGGCTTAATCAGCCCGACATCATCGGTATCAACAATCCTGTTACTGACTTTTACTTTTTCACTGTCGGATATATAAGTAAAGCTGCAACTCACGACTAATAACGCGAATATAATTGCTAATACGCTACGCACCTAATGGAACAAAGTTAGGGTTGCCGGGATGGTTTATTGAATGCAGACTTTGATTCATACCAGAATCTATTTGCACGTCAGGAACAGGCTCTCCATTATTACCGCTGGGTCTAGGTTTATTTCCCCAATACTTAACGCCGATACCTATTGCAGCACTACCAGCTTGCAATTCAAAATTACCATTTTCAGGGTCAACGAACATAGGGTCACCTTCAAAGTCAGTACCAGATATTGCGGCGTTCCAAGAAGCTAAATCTGAATAAGAATTACCACCGTACACAAATCGCAAACTGGCATTTGGTGCGTAATATAAATTTCCATCGATCTCTGCATTAGGAATACTGGTTAAGTCAATATTTACCATATTGCCTACATCAGCATTGCCTGTAGCCATTATGATTTGATTATGTATTTTCGTTCCAGTGGCAGGGGTATCCGAAGATTGTTCATTTATTTTTGAATATATATACCCTGATACTGGTATAGCGCCATTATTAGCGTATATTGAGTTATTAACTACTGGTACATTTTTTGTACCTTTACAGTGAATAGAGACAACATTGTTAGAGTTGAACAACAAATTTGCCACTGCTCCACCCACGCCTAGAAAATCTTGAGTTCCTTTTATGACGATTCCGTAACCTGCATCATATACTTTGGAAGTTTTAACGAGTCCTTTATTGTAACCAAGCTCTATGCCATGAATACCACCACTAGCAGAGTTACATCTTACAGTCTGATTACTTATAACAGCCCCCTCCAAAGCGTCAGGCGTACCACCTGTAGGAGTATCAGTCCCCACTAAAACAACAGCTCCCGACAAAGAATCATTATCTATATCATTATTATCAACAACAGCATTTGGATAAACACCAACCAACGTAGCCTCAACCAATACAGAAGAATGATTTTCTGTGGCATTTCTACTATCAATAACATTATTTGAAATAGAAACATTTTCACAACTGTCTGCTCTAAACATTTTACTAAATGCCGTTGAACTCGAAAGAGTAACAGCATTACCGTTCATTTCAACAGAGCCAGTTATATTCTTACATGACCATAATGGAGTCGTACCATTTAGTGTTATATTTACAGTATTGCCGTTAAATTTATAGTCAGCTGAATTTTGAGCATTGCCTATTCCATTATAATTACCAGAGAGATTTGAATTAAGACAATTAAATTGAGAATTTTCTATTAAATTAAACATAACGGCACTAGAAGTACCGTTAAAAACCATATTATCAAATGTTACGTTTACAGTTGTAGTGTTTGCAGTTGAGTATAATGACGAAGATGGTTCTGGATTTTTAACCTCACTATTTTTAAATACTATATTATTACCCGCAGTATTGAGCCTAAGTATTGATGGTGTTTTTAATAGCTCCCCATCAAATACAAATCCATCTAAAGTTTGCAATACAGACGTTTGACTTATAAGAAGCCAGCTTGTAGACGAACCTTGCAGAGTTACTACACCCGTAGCTAACCAAGTTAACTCTTTATTACAGGTAAAACTTGCCTCCAGGTAATTACCTGCTGAAACATTAATTCTATCTAATGCGTCTGCACCAGATTCAGCAGAAGCTAAAGTTGTCCACGCATCAACGAGCGTTAAACCATTATTAGCGCCTGTTGCATTCAAATCTACATATTTTTCAGCCATTACACTACCCTACCTTGACCCAACTCTATCGTTCCAGAATTTTCTGATGACCATGAGACTTTTGAACCTGATACCGCTGCCCACCAAATATCACCATCATTTACTGTAAACGCAATAACATCATCAATTTTTATTGTAACCAATCCCGTACCTGCGATACTTTCAACGCGCACTCCCGTAACTCCCGTAGCTAAGTCCTCACTAAGCTCCGATGTACCAGTATCTTTTGTTCCTTGATAAATTGAAGCTTGGTATGTCCCCTGTGACGGATTATTAATTAGCCTTACTTGCATCGTACGCAATTTAGCCGCTTGCAGAGTCATCTCTAGTGAATCAATATGTATTTCTACTGTTCCGATTGATGTTCTATCGGCTATTTGCCCGATTGAAACAGTTGCGCCAAATATCGTGCCAGATAAATTACCCGTACCGACAACCGAATCAACACCGCCCCACATTCTTACTTGGAAATCAACATCATTTTGTAAGACATTAATCGTATAACTACCTTTGTGAAAGCCCTGAGTTGGATTAGTACCAGATGAAGCATCGCCTAGCCCACGCCATAATTGCGTAATCTTAGCGCCTGAAAATTGATTCAATATTGCTATGCCACCAGAAATATCAGCTTGGCTACAATCCCACCGCATTGTCGTACCGCTTGGCGTACACCCTAAATCAAAGTCTTTATCGCCTGAAATAACGCGAGGATTATCAATCTCAAATAACGCACCGGTGACAACATCAAAGTCAACATCGACCGTATCACCCGCAACCGCAGCAACGGCGAATGGCACTTGGTAAACAACCGTATCACCCGTTAAAACACCACTGGCCGGTACTATGTTCTCTTCATCGAATGTGACTTCTTTTACCGTCATTCTTGAGAAAACAACGGCAGCAGCCGAGGGTCTTATTCTGATGGTTTGATTCGATGAACCCGCTGTTATTCTTACCGTTAGATCTTCTGGGGAAATGCTAAGTGATGCGCCAATATTACCCGTACCACCACAGCTAACATCGCCACCTGAACCTGATAACATTCGATAAGTCACATCATAAGTCTTACCGACTGATATGGTTAAATCTTCAAATAACGCTTTTCCACCGCTTTGTATCGTTATCTCACCTGCAAATGTGTCAATCGTTGCATCAGTACACTCCCACTGCCCCGGCGTAGCAACTGCACAAGGCAACTGAAAGTAATCATCAATGTTTAAATCAGTCGTAACGTAGTTCTTTCTGAATAACACACCATCAGTGATTAAACCGTTAGCCACCTGCATGTCACGGTCGAAAGTTAACTGATAACCACCCGCATTATATTCTGCACCAGTGACCGCTATATGAGTGAATAAAGAGTTAAGCGGATTAGCCAAATCAGAGACATAGTATTTCTGTCCGGTAGGGTCGGACTGGATTTCAGACTTAACCCCGTTAAATGTCCCTAAACTGCTGTCAATGCCTAATCCAGAACTCGTCACTAGATACCGTTGACCATTAGGGCTAATCTGAATCTCTGAGCGTGAACCACTGGTTACGCCATGTACTATCCCTAACCCTACATCAGTTACGTGATATCTCTGACCGTTTGCATCCACCTGTATCTCACTGGATACACCAGTCGTAATCGGTGGGGTAATTCCTAGCCCCACGTCAGTCACTAAAAATCGCTGCCCATCAACACTAGTCTGAATCTCAGAGCCACCCGTTGAAACTATCCCCAGCCCACTGTCGAAGTTGAAATATCGCTGTCCATTACTTGCTGTTTGGATTTCACTTTTAATTAATGCCATTATTTTCTTTCCAATAGAAAACCCCCAACTATGAGGCTTATAAATTAATTATGTTTTATGTTTAGCAGACTGATGCTGCATCTGAATCAAAAGTTATTGACGGCAATGCGATTGAGCCAGTAACACTCTTGATATCGCCCACACCAGCGTCATAAACTATCGTTATCGTATCCGTACCGTTCACTGGTTCGCCTCCACTGAACGTCACCTGATATTGTGGTGTTGATGTATCAGAATTACTAACCTCTGTGATAAGGGACGCTATCTCTTCATTGGGCAGTCCTTTGTTCTTATAAGCCGTTACGCCTAGAGCAAAATTAGTTGACGAACATATAACAGCGTTACTTGAACCATCCTCAATAACCATCGTGTGCAAGGTTGAAACAATAGGTGTGACGTTAACGCTAAAGCCATTGGATGCCTCTGTCCCATTATGTACAAACACATAGACAGGATTATCACTGGTAGCGCCCGTTGGTAACTCAACCGTTATATCTATCGACGTATTGCCATCACTGGTTATGGTCTGAGTAACAGCGTCAACATGGAAATAACTGTCAACATTTCCTATTTTGACTGTATTACTACCTGACAATCCATTAGCCAGGACAATCGTTACGCTGTCGCCATCTGCAATTGAATTACCACCGTTTACGCTTGAAATCGTTGGTTTTGTTACCGTCACTGCGTCCTGCGTTTCGACATAAGCTGAAACTGAACCCTTACTTCGAGATGAGTTATTTAAAACAAATGGTGACTGTAAATCAGCAACATCGGCAACTCGTATATTTCTATTGTTTATATAATCGCCACTTATTTGACCAACCCAACCGTCTGACCAGAATTGTACTTGATACGTCCCCGCCGGGAGCGCGATTGGATTTAATAATAAATCAATAAAAATCCATTTCTCGCCCGCGTTATCACCAACAAAAGACTGCTCGGTACCCGCTACTATCGTCGAGCCTGATGAGCCAAGCAATACATCCATCACGGCTAATTTTGCATTTTTACCATCATTACTTGAACTGTGCTGCCTAATATAATAACCGACTATATTTTGATCTACGAGAAATGTAGTGTGCAATGTGTCGTCATCGGCTAGTTCTGCCATATCAACAACAAATGTCACACCACCACCTGTTACATTATTTCCAATTATCGACATAATATATTACCCTAGTCTGCTGAAAGCTTAATGTCTACAATCCACATCCGGCGAGCATAAGGCTCGATTTCAGGTGTGGATGAATTTTGTGTGTCGTTGTAATAATCTAAAAACTTAAACTCGTATAGCTTTCTACTTGAATCCAATATTGTTGGATAATTTCCATCATCTGTAAGTAGATTGCCATCAATAGAATGTTTTACATAAGCATTACCGCCGGAGCTTCTTGCGACATGCCCCACGCCTATTTCAACATTGTGTCGTTGCCAGATGTTTCTTTTTAAAGGAGTTAAATCGCCTGATGTCGGATAACTCTGATAAGACATGCCGCCTGCAACTCCTTCCCTTATCCACCTGAAACCACTATTACCTAACCCTGTTGACTTTGGCTGTAAATGTAGCCGACTGTTTGTTGCCGTACCTGATGAGTCCTCCTCACTAAATACAATGTATTTCATACTGCCATTGGTTATATTGAAATCAAAATGGTCAGGGACTCGGCTATAATATTCCAGATAAATAACACCGCCATTGCCAACACTTGTCGGGAAATTAATCACGCCGCCCCAATGCCTTTCGCCTACGACTAGGTTGCACTGACCTACCTGAGTGCCCAAGTACTGCTCATCGTTAGCATAAAAAGTCCCTTGTTTAGCCGTACTAAATCCATCAGCACCATCAGCAGCAGCACCATCTGTCCCGCTATTAAAGTCCCTCGTTGCTAAAGACCATTTACTGCCCGTACCCAAGCTCTGCACAACTACTGAAAAATTACCAGCGGCTAACTGTACATCTGCGCTAACTGATCTTAAATCACTCATTATTAATACCTATGTTGTGTACGTTAAATCAATCGTATTGTTTGCGCTAAATGCAGCGCCATCTAACGTGAATCTAAGCTGATTCGTCCCGCCACCACTAATATATGTATGGTTTCTGGTTAGCGTATTGACCTTAAACGCAAAGCCTAGCTCATAGCTCGCCGCATCACCCGCCACCGTATAACAAGGCTCGGACATATTAACAAAGACATCGTTACTACCATCATCAGCACTGATACTAACAATCGTCGGCACAACCGCTGCATTATCATAAATATTGATGGTAAACGTATTCGATGGATCAGATGCCCCCGCTGAGTTTGTCGCTGTCAGTGTGATATTCGTATTACCTATCGTACTCAGTGTGGCTTGACGATTTAGAAAGCCAGTAATCGCATCAAGTGACCACTCAGGGTCTAAAACACCAGAGGCGAGCGCTACGTCCGTTATCGCACCATTGCCATCAGATGCTAGATACAGACCGAGCATATCAATCGACTTTGCCGTATCGTCATCACTGGCAATAAAAAATGTATCACCACCCGCACTCCAAGTCGGGATAACTACGTTAGAACAGCTCGCATTACCTGAAAACCAACCGACAACAACTGGTGATGCGCTTGCTGACGAAATAATAGGGATAGCAAAACCATCGGTATCAGATAAATCCGCTGAGTTTGTTACTTTAGCAACAATAGTCAGTGTTCCTGTTGATGTTGCATTAGATATATTTCCAGAGTAAACGCCTGTAGAGGCATTCATAAAACAACCAACAATCGTATCGCTTGTTGCATCTAGCGACCAGACCAGTGTTTCTGTTCCAGAAGGATTACCATCATCCGTTAAGTAACTAGCGCAATCAACTGAAATAGCCGCACCCTGTTCTGTATTACCAAGAGCAGGTATATCGCCAAGTGTCGGTGCAACAATCGGCAATCCAATCGTTAATGCAATCTTCTGGCTAGTCACCTCATGCCCAAAAGGATTTGCAGCATCAAAATCCATATTGTAATCACCACCCTGTTGAGCTGCGACCACCCCTGTTATCGTGCCATCAGGGTTTAATGTCGTGCCTATAGGTAGCTGATCATTATTAGGCGAAATACTCGTCGGGTATATACTAAATGACGTATTCGGTATATCACCATTCATCGTAATGTTATCGTTTAGATTAGTCCCATACACCAAGCCGATATCTTCACCAACAGTCCAATTAGCATCAGGTAGATCATCAGTAGACCAAATAGGATATCCCGTATAACAAACCAGGCAAGTTAATTCTTTAGCAGGTACACCCGAATAATTACCCGTACCGTCATAGTTGAAAACAACGATATTGGCATCATCGCCACCTTGTATATTATCTAACCAATCAAGTTGATACTTAATATATCTTGCTGGTGGTGACATTTGATAATGACTAACATTAGTCGCTTGTTCAATTATGTTTCCGATACTGTCTTTTCGGACAAAGGTAACACCTGTTGCATCAGTGAATGTAAATGATGCGCCGAAATCTATGGTGTATATGACACGGATTGCCATGTTATAATTCTCCTATAGTAGTGTTTAATCTAAATAAATCGACTCTTCTAGGAAGATTAATTAGGGCAATAAAAAACCGCAGTTAAGCGGATTGTTTGGGTTATTTTATTATTTCGTTTCTACTTAATTCTTGCGATGGCAGCATTGCGGAATACTTATTTAGTAGCTCAATAACCATTTTTCTTTCTTTCGTCACTTCTGTTTTTCTAAGTAACTCTGCTAGAAACTTCGGGTCTTGCTGTATTTTTATAGCAAGCTTTTCGTAAGCAGGACTCATATCTTTAGATATCATACGAAGAACAGCATTAGCCAGCATCATAGGACGAGAAAGCATATTAGGAAGGCTTATCTCAATTCCATCTTGCAGTTCTTTAACGACTGTTTTTGTACCAGTAGCTATTTTATTAGCCCTTCCTTCCCTTACTAGCTCATCTCTTACTTTGTTAAGTACGCCTATCTGCTTTGGAGTCATAACATCTTCTAGTTTTTTAAACCGAGCAAAACCTGTGGACTTTTTAAGCGTCTTAACAGCGTTATCCATAGCAGTTAAAAATGGTCTAGCAGACTCTTCTTTTAGCGAACTCTCTAAAGCATCACCGAACTCTCTAGCTACCTTTATCTGATTAATAGGCTGACTATGCTCTTTAAATAAATACTGTGCTTTAGCAAAAGCAGGCTCGCCTTTACCTATTGCTTTATCAAGCAACTTCTTTACTTCTGACAATGCTTTAACATTAAACTCACTTGATCCGTTTGGAGTTTTTGATTCAATCATTGCCTTTATCTGTTTTGATAAAGAGTATAAGTTCTGAGGGTTTGTTTCTACCAAGTCACCTTGTTTTAACTTGCTAAGTATCTTTCTCATGGGGATGGTTATACCGTCCTCATTAATGTTTTTCTGTATTAAAACCCTGACTTTCTTTAATACATCACCCGTCCTGACTAATTTCTTAGATTCTTCTACTGCTTTATATAAAGGCGCTGTTGCATCATGTCTTTTTTGTATAGCAGAGTTTAAAGCTTCGTCTGTTGAATTAACCATTTCTTTTAAAGCAGATGAGCGTCTGTGCATTTGCTGATACAGAACGGTTTTTAGCTCGTCACCAGTAGTACCTATTTTTCTTAGTTCATTCTCAAGCTTTACAATAGAACTACCAAAATTGGTTGGTAGCCCTTCATTGGCAAAGTTTCCAGACTTAACCGCTTCAACCATTTCTTCTGCTGTCATTTTAGACGCATCACGCATTTTTAAAGTGCCTTCTGCGATTGCTTGACCTGCTGTTGGCTTATTTCCAGTTACCCTTGTTTTTGCAGTATCAAGCGCACGAATAATCTGTTTTTTTGAATCTCCTGCAAGCTTTGAATATAGCTCGGCAACATCTTTCATCTGACCTGTTTTATTAAATGGTCTAGCTAGATACTTGCCAAAATCAAACGCGCCTTTAATGCCAGATATAACAGGCTGCGCTAGTGCGCCAACACCCAATCCTAGTGATGCCTGCAAAGCTTTGTCTGAAAGAAAATCACCCTCTGTACTTAAATCAGGTTGAGATAGACCGGCAACAGACCCGATAGCGCCACCTGATGCCATCTTTGTTGCAATCCCTGCTGTAGACCTTAATGGGAGACTTGTCATCGTGCCGATAGATACTGGATTGACAATATTTCCACCGAGTCTTGCCCAATCAAATCCCGTTAGCCCTTTATCTTTTCTATTTTTCTGGTAAATATTTTCTTCTTTTTCAATAAACTCATCCATACTCATCACTTCAACATTCTCAAAACCTTGAAGCTCACGAACCTTTTTGTCTATATTCGGTGATTTTAGATGGTCTAGTATTTGAGAAACGCCCGATGCTTGATCTAAATACCCTTTAAGAAAGCCATTTTTTCTAGCCTCTTCAAACACAGGGTTTCTTGAAGGCGTAACGCCTTGACCTTCACCATTCGTATCGCCTTGCTCGACACGAAGCTTCTCTAACTTCTGGCGTGGTGTGTCTACACTCTCAATGTTGCCTTGTTCTTGTCTCAGAGCTTCTAGGCGCTCTCTAGGCGTAGCCATTAGTTTGTTCGCGGAGTTTTAGTTGTTAGCATTTCCCTTGTCTCTAATTCGGCTTTTTCTTCTGCTGTCAAATCATCACCCTCTTGGGTGTATTTTAAATATTCGTTATACCAACCCTTAGTGAATACTTTATCTGCTTGTTCAGGATAAACACGTCTTTCTTCTGCAAGAGAATGCTCGTAACCTTCAATGCTTTTTGCATGTGCTTTTTTAAGTATGCCAACTACGTTCTCTCTTGCATCTCTGGATGTATTGATTCTAGGCAAAGCGTCTTTAATAATTTCCATATCCTTATCAGTCAAGCCTCTAGCGCCAAACTCTTTGAAGAAGTTAACTTTTATATCGCCTATTGCCTGTTCCATCTCAGCGATATCTTCAAGCCCTTCAAATTCAGCGCCAAACGAAGTTAAGAAGTTTTTAACACCGCTTATAATAGGTTGTGCGCCACCTTCTGTTGAGTCCTTAGATGATTCTAAGAATCTATCAAGCGCTCGCATCTCATTATAAGATGCCTCAGCCCTTTTAGAGACTTCTCCTTGAGTTGTCGCCTGATTTTTTAACCTTTCTTCCCAATATTTGTTGTCACCTTTCTCATTGATTATATTATTCGCAACCAGTGGTGATTTAACGGCTGTCTTTGTCCTCGCGGTCTCTGTACCATTAGTCATCAGAATGTCGTCGTCGCCATACTTTAGAACTTTTACAGTTGGTGATTTAACCTCGTCCAGCATTCCTTGTTGCTCTAAGATATTATTTATTCGTTGCTTATTAAATTCTTTGGGTGATTTAATGCCTGTTTCGGTAAATAGTTCATTGGCTCGCTTATGATAATCAAGCTCAGTTACCCCTTTCATATAACGCGCAACTGTCTTTAATTTATCCTCTTGATTTGCACGACCCATCTGAGCAGAGGTGTTTCTCATGCTCATCTCGTTCATGCGACCTTGTTGAGCATCACGCTTTGCAGCAAGATAGTTCGTTACAGGTTTAGCCACATAAGGATTGGCAATTAAATTGTTTATAGCCATTTCTTAACCCCAAACTGACGGATCATCACTCACCCATCCATCAGCATAACCTGGTTGATTATTATTAAAGTAGTTTCCAGCCGCCTGACTCAACTGGTTAATTCCTTCACCAATAGCCTTCGCTCCACCGACATAACCCGCACCTGTTGCATCACCCGCTGCTTGAATATAGTCACCGCGTTTTGCTGCTGAGTTCGCACCTAACGCATTACTGCTATTGGTCGCTGTCTGCCCGATATCGGCTAAACTCGCTTGTCGGTTTAGATAATCAGTCTCTTGACCATAAGCACGACCGTAATCATCCACTCCGCGCCCGTAGAGGCTGTTCTCACGACTTAAATCAGCATTGTATGATGTTAGGTCACGACCGTACTGGTCTTTGTCCTGAGAGTATGCACGACCGTACTGGTCTACCCCTCGGTTATATCGAGAATCTTCAACACCACGATTTAATCCAAAGTCTCTAGCATTTCGTCTATCGGCATTTTCAAACTCTTGTGATGCCATCTCACCACTGCGCTGCATGATCTCATTGAGGCGATTGCCCGATGTAATCTTGCCCATTGCCGCCATGTTGCGATTAATCGACCGTTCTTGCTCATTCTGTCTGAAATTGTAAGCAGGATTGTTACTCAAATCAAAATTCGGGTCATAACCAGAAACATTGCTGTTTACATTCGGGTCTACGCCAATCTGCGAACCTTGATACTGAGGGATATTCGATTGAGGGATAAATGAATTAGGGTCTACTTGTGAGCGTCCATAATCAGAAAGGGTATTTAATGCCCCGCCTTCATACCCTGTAATGCCTTGAAAATCAGCCTCTACGGGCGCAGCTCCTGTGCTACCTCTCATCCTCCATTCGTCAACAGCCCTTTGATATTCTGGTGTTGTACCCCACTGCTCCTTACCGACCGCAACCTCTCGATAAGGCGATAAGTCCTGACGACCTTGCAAGTATTGGTCATTTTGCAAGTCAGCGGCGTAACGTGACGCATTGGCTGAACTTCTAGCTGCGTCTTTAGTACCTTTGTAACCAAGATAGCTAGAAGCGAGTGACCCTCCTACTCCTGCAATGGCTGCACCTATAGGCATGATAACGCTCCGAATAATTTTATAGTTTTTTTGTTTATCTGATAACTTTTCATATTGACCTGAATGTTCATTTTTTTATACCTATAAGCAATTTCCTTGTTGTAGGTGCTACCAACGCAGTATTCGTGTATTTCTTTTAAACGATTGTTTATATCTTCGAACTTAATTCTTAAACCTTTCAGTTCGTTAATTTTCTGCTTGAGCAAAATAAGATTTACGTCACCAAAGTACGGATATAAAGAACGCAAAACTTGGTCATAATCTCTATCAATAATGACGGTCTTGCCATCGAACGGGTAAAAAGCAAGTCCTGAATCAGAATTACCATCATAATTTTTCATTTTATTATCGTATTCATCGAGTGATGCACACCCATTGATTCCTTCATGGGCGCAAGGATACCCACAAGCTGTAAAATACTCAGAGAACCATTTTGTTCGGCTTCTAGGTAAACCCGTTATACAGAACTTCATCTACATTTTCCCTGAATAGTTTTACAATTACGCAAAGATTTTTCTTAACTGAACGAAGGTAACGCCCGGAGAGCTATGTCTAACACGTACACCGACCCCATCAGACACCACTTGTCGAGCATTAGACGAGGCGGTATCACTCGACCATGTAGTGTTATCGGTTAAGTATTCAATAGCGAAATTACCCGAACCATAGCCAATATTCCAAACACCAATAGGGACTAAGCTAGTTGTAAATTCATCACCTGATAATGTTATATTGGATGGTGTATTATTTATATGAGTAGCAAATGTGACTACGTTATCGCTGATAGTTGTTGTATTGCCAACACTGGTTACATCACCCGTTTGATTAGCGTTAGTCGTGACTGTTGCTGCATTACCCGTGATATTTCCCGTGACATCGCCCGTGACATTACCTGTGACATTGCCCGTTAAGTTACCAAAGAATGTAGTCGCTCCTAACTCTAAAAAACCATAAAGTTTTAATGCCAGGCTAGGAATAAGCGCTTTACCACCAACAGCTAAACCAACACCCGCGTTATTAAGTACATTTACCTCATCAGCCGTTGCATTAATCTTTGTTCCAGCAAACTTAATATTATTAATGAAATCAATAACACCCGTAGCCGAGTTTGCAATGTCGCTTCTTAGATAACTACCCGCTGGTTGACCACCTAGTCTGGTCGCATTAGCTGTATTGATGATATTCCAGATAGCTAGCGTCGAATCATTCTGTAGCGTAACGCACTCACCCTCTAATAACGCTAGTGAAGTCGTCCCATCTGAGAAAGCGTCCGAACCACTAACCACTACTGTACATCCATTGGTATGCGTAGCAAAGATAGTGACCTTGTAATCATTGGTATCGGCTGCTGTGGTAATTGTCGATATATCATCTAAAGTCGCGGTATCCGCATTCGCCATTTCGATAGTATCGTTTTGATGCGCTATCCCGATCAGTATATCGACAGCAGCGACGACATTATTGCCACTGCTGGCATTATGGTTCGCATCGTCCTCTGATTGAGAGATTAACGCTCCCTTAGCTGTACGAGTTGTTATGCGAGCCATGTTGCACCTTTTGTTATTTTTATCATTTTTATTCTATAGCCTTTTATGTTTGTCATAAAATATACCAGCCTGCCCGTGATTCGATATAAGTAATTAAAATCGCTTCTCCTTTGGATAAAACATAAGAGGGTAAGTCCTCGATTGTCTCAGAGCCGTCAGGCGTAACCTTGACATCATAAGTGATAGTCGTGGCGTAATTCTTGATCGTATATGCCCTAAGATTCTGACCTGCTGGTAAATTAACGAAGATATCACCCGTATCAGGATTGCACAGAATTAATCTATCATTTCCTGTTACCGAATAAGGTGATTCAGATGTTTTTACTTCTACTCCCTCTAAAAAATCCCCTGAGAAAATATTAAACTGGTATAGATTATTTAACCATTTCTTCCAGATACTATCTGATGATATATCATCAACAAGCGGTATTCTTGAAGGAGGCGGGTCAAGGTTCATACGCCGACCTCTACATCAACATCAAACTTTTCAATAAATATCTGCTCATTGCCTGAATAAGATAATTCATAATTACGCTTGATAAACCGACCACCCTGATATAACTCTTTTCTATCAAGTGATAAATCAATCGTGCGTCCTGTCCCGAAATTATTTGATGATTCATCAGAGTGTTTAATCGTTAGCGTCTGAGAGTTTTTAGTGCTTTCCATCAACATTGATGCTGAAAGTTGAAATTTGCAGTTTCTTATCTGCCCATCAGTTAACCCCGTACGAATTAACATCTCGATACTATCGCCAACATCCGATGCAGACTCTGCATAAATGTCAATCTCGTAAATACCTGCTTCATAAATACCACCCGCACCTAAAACAGTATCGACGGGGACAAATTTATCATTGACTGTGAAGATATCACCATTGGCTAAAATAGATTCGCCAGGTCGTGCCGAAACCGTTTTATTATGACCACCTGTTCGCTTGGTAGATGCCATAATAGGTACGCCAGTATGGTTATTTAATGTCGTATCCCATAAGCCCCATTTTTTCGTCACTGCGTCATAAGACAGCGTTAGTTTAGGGGTAATCGTACCCGGTGCTGCGCCTGTTAAAATGTAGATCGTTAGCAATAAGGTATTATTCCCCATTGCTGAAACACCACTCATGACTGCATTTAATGAGCTGTAAACTAATCCTTGAGTGATGTAAGAGTTAATTGAATTAGTTGATATAATCTCTATCTGAAAATTCTCTAACTTATATATCGCTAATTCACCCGTAGACTGCGAACCGACAAAATAGATAACATCGCCTGACTCCCAAACACTCTTACCATCAGCACAGCCAATATTATAGGAAATGTCCTGACGACGATTTAACGGGCTGCCAGTGGCATTACCCGCATCGTACAAGAACTCTATCGTGCGTGTACCAAAAGCCACAATATTGTCATGGTGCTTCGCTAAGTAAACCCCTTTATCGTTATCTCTTTCAGCCTCTAAAAAACCCAATGGCGGGAATGTCTCTGGCAGGTCTACTTCTGAGTTATAAATAACGCCATCTTCATCCATGACGAAAAGATAACCGTCTAATACCGCACCACCATGCGTGATTGTTGTCGGAAAGTTTGACGCAATCTGATTTAGATTTTTAGATGAGTCCATCTCCCATCCCTTATTATTCTCAGCATCAAGAATAATAAGCTTAGGTACGCCAACAGTCTCTAACATGGTGCATCGCTCTGTTCCAGTCGAGAATATCCCGGTAACTTCTGCTATGCGTGTTGAGTTTTGTGTGGACTCGTAAAGGTCATCGTCGTGAACGATATATAACTTACTGTTTTCTTCCCAATAGTAAATCCCACGCCCTCTATCGTTCAAACTCAGTACAGTGGCATCCTCGATAATATCAATCGACGGTCTTTGCGTTACCTCAACCTCACCACTTCCGTTTAGATGAAGAACGCAATTAATCATGCCCGATATGTAATCGTTTATTCCACTCCCTGAAAACGAGTGAAAGTCCAAGTTTGGCTTTAAATCAACATCCATAGTTAGCATCACCCTGATCAGGGCTATATCTTGAGCCAAATGATAGCTCAGTCGTCAATGTGTTTAATTTGACCGCACGACCGATAATCACATCTTTTGACTCTTCTGCTGACCTCAACATTAACGGTGATATTCGGTTAGCACTACACATTTGCGGGGATAATTCGATAGCTAAATTATCCTTTAACGCTTTCTCATAATACTTCGGTAGGTGAACTTCGGTATCTAAATCAGGAAACTCTGATAACTCTTTGTACGAATTTAAGATAATCGTGTAAATCTGATCAGTCGTTGAATTAAAATAGAACGTACCATTAGGATACGTGTTTTGATAATACAACCTATCAGGTCGATTAACGGTGTACTTATTAAGATATTGGTTAAACTCAACAACATCTGCTTTAGCAAGCGTGTACTCTCTGGTTAATCCACCTACCGCTAATCCAACATTACTGGGTAGTTCACCCCCACAAAAAGAACTGCCCGTCCAGCCAATAATAGGCTCTGGAACTGACCCGCCTTCCATTAAGTTGTGCTGTACGATCTGAATAGGGCGTGAAGTAATGATATCGCCACTCAATCCAACAGTAAAAGACTGTACACCCGATGGGACGACTAAATGCTCTCTAGTCTCTTCATAAATCATCGAGACATTGCCCGACCACGAGCCAATCATGTCGTTTAATATCTCTAGCCCTTCTGCATACTGCTCATCAGACGGTTCTTGCCCTGACGAAACAATCACCAATTTCTTTAATGCTGTCTTGACGATAGTACGTGCAATCATGACCTTTTACTCTTGTTTTTCTTTCTTGGCTTTTTTGACTTTCTTTACCGCTTTCTTCTCTTCCCATCCCAATGACTGCGCATACTTAATCGTCGCAGGCAAATCATTGGTTTCTATGTCTGTGTTATCCGGTCTAATCCAAATCATTTTTCTCTCCAATAAAAAAAGGGGCGACATCTCTGCCACCCCAATTACTGATTTACACCAGCTTGTAAAGCTTTATAAATCAACTACTTAAACTCCAAATCCCTGTCCACTCATAAAGGGATTAAAAGTGACATAAGCAGGAAGTAAGTCGAAACGCACTTTCTGCAAGTTAGCATCACCATCGGAGTATTTAGAACAACGAATTTGCAAACCATCTTTAGTGGTCGCTAACGTATCCGTTGCGTAAAGTTTCTTCAATGGAACACTGCCAATACCAAAGGCTTGTTTATGATAAAACAAGTTAGGCTGGAACACTGTGTCAATAGCATTTTTGATCGTAACAACATCGCCATCAGCAATCGCTGAATCAACACTGTTATACTGACCATCAGTTTCAAAAATAGCAGAACCCGCTACCTTCAATGTGCCCGCACCGCTAGAAAGAACTAAATCCTCCGTTACTGTACCTGACCAGAGAACCTGCCCGCCTAGTGCGTCCGTAAAGGGACTACGCGTTGCTAGACCAATGCGATTACGACCTGTTACCTCAATAATCGTACCGGCAACAATTGTCTCTGTACCCGCACCGAAGCCAACAACAGTAATATCCTGAATAAGCGTATTCTTATTGCCTGACCAAGTAGATATTGGCGCACCATTAACCGTACCTGTTAATGACGGTAGAGTCTCCGTTGTATATGAAGCCAATGCGCTTGATTGCATCGCTTTCATATTGCCGAACTTATTACCAATCTGAGCATTGTTAAATGCCATATCAGTTGCCGCGTCCGAACCATTCGATAGACTGTGCTGGACATTCGCCAGATTAGTCATGGTAAATGGATTCATGGTGTAATAACGCTCACCATCATTAGGCACACCCATTGATGTCATTAGTGCTTCTGCACCCGCAACATCAGACCATGCGTTTACCACAGATCCTGGCGTACCATAGTGAAGACCACAGTTCTTGTACATGTATCGACCGAAATCTAACTCAAGGTCAGTGGCAATTCGACTAGCAGCGGGCTTGCCCACTAACTCATCGAGCTTGTCCATCTGTAATGCTTCGTCAACTTCATCCCAGTCCATGTGAACCGTGAAATAGTCTTGAACCACACCCGTTGCCTTACCTACGTCGATATCACTGCGATCAACTGCTGAGATATTACCATCGGAGGTACGGTCTGATTTATGGTCTACGGGACGACGAAAATCTGCGGTCGTACCCGATTTAGGATTGAACTTGCCGCTTAATAGCTGCGTGTCCACTGTTTTAGATAATACTCGTTCACACTCAAATGCCTTGAGGAAGGATTCCGCAAGGGGAACGGTGGTATTGTTGTCAAAATTGTTACTTGAGTTAGCCATTGCTAATTCTCCTATTCAAATGTTGCACCTTCAAGAATTGGGTGTCGCTTTTTTCCTGATGATGACGCTTGACCCTTACCCACTGTATCAATCGGTTCGGGCGCACTGGTTGTTGTTTTAGTGAACTTCTTAGAAAGCTCGTTAATCTCATTAATCTGACCGACAATACTCATCTTAGCTATGCGTCCAGCGGTAGAGATATTCTTACCAAGATAGTAAGCAACCTCAGTACCAACATCACTTTCCATTAATGCATCACGCATAATGGGGCTGATGGGCAACTGCTGGTTGTTCATCACGACTGATTCAAAATCCTCATACTTCTCTGCGGCGTCATCACAACTGTCCACCCAACTATCAATCGTCTCCTGTTGCTCAGGTGACGGCTGATACTGCTGATTACCTGCATTTTGTACAGGTTCAGTAGGGGTTTGTGGCTCTTTCGCTGTCGATTTCTGCGAATCTCGCCAGTTAAATAACTGGTCTTCGTAATCTTCCTCAGTTTCAAAATCAACCCTGTCCGGTCTTGGTGGAGGCGGGTTAATCACACCGTCTAACTTGGTATCCAGTGCGTCTAGTCTTTCTTTTAACTGTTGGTTTTCTTCCGCTAACTTTGCTTTGCCAGCTTCCGAATCATCAAGCTTTCGTCGTAGTCTTGCTTTTGCATTGCGTGACTTCGATGGTGGCTTGCCCTGACCTTCCTGAGCATTGCTCAGCTCCCCTTGCGCTTCCTGTGTGGTTTCATCATTAGCAGTGATTTCACCTTCGGATTCACCAGTTTTTTCGACCTCGGTAACAACTTCTGTTTCGAGTTCTTCTGTCTGCACTATTTCTTCGTTCATTACTGTCGATACCTATTTTATGTGTATGACCAGACGTAACCGCCTGCTGTTTTGTTTCTACCGCTACAACAAGAACTAATGCCCGTTATTGTGCTTGTGGCATACCTTGTGTTTGTTGCATTTGTTGCTGTTGCATTTGTTGCTGCATTGCCTTAGCCATTTGCACTTGTTGCATTTGCTGCATATTAATCTGACCAGCATCAGAGTTAGGCTCTGATATCTGATTCGCTAACTCAATGGCATAGCGATTAATCTCATCACTGGACACCATGTTATCGTTGAGAATATTCAATATCTCAACCTGTAGCGTCTCTTCATCATGGATAGTCTCGTTCATTACCTTCATCCGCTTAGTGACCGCTTCCATCTTCTTAATCAGGATTTCTTTCGACTTATTCTCGGTATCTCTGGATTGCCTGTCTTGAGCAACGGCTTGTTGAACCGCTTGGTCAACTAACTGCTTATGCTGTTGTTCATCCATACCCGGTGGTTTAGATAAAATCTCTGCAATCTCATCAGCACCTGGCCAGTCAAGATTCTTCGCAATAACGGGCATGACTTTTTCAGCCACTTGTGGAGCATACTGGATAAGCTCCATCATCGACTCAGAAGCCATCTGACGTTGTGTTGTATAAGAAGCACCAACATCAACCGCAACATCGAACTTGCCTTGCCCTAAATCGTAGACCTTAACCACTTCACCATTTTCATCGGTAATGGTCTTGTTGATCTCAACCATCTCTTCTTTATCATCAAATTTCTTAATTCGGATAACTCGCTGTGTATCGTAAACACGCGGAATCATATCGACCAGAATACGATAGGTATGCTCTAACGCCATTGCCCGGTTATCATGGAAGTGATATGTCCCAACATCACCTTCAACCTTACGGGCATTAATCGCCTTACCACTTCGCTCATTGCTCGGTGCGCCCAGTGAAGCCTTATACATACCACTAGCAGCATCTATGTCCTGATCGGCTATTGAAGCCTCTGAAATCCAGCCAGCAGACGGTTGGGGTGGTGGCTGTCTCTGCGGTGGCGGTACACCCACTTTATTCTTATAAATCAGGGTAGAAACCGCTTTATTATTCGCGTTCTCCCACATATCCTTGTGGTCGCCTAACTGACTCTGCTCCATGATATACGGCGCTTTCGGTGCTAGAGCAACCTGTTCAACACTCGCACTTCGCGTATAGTTGTAGATTCTCTGCGGGTCTTTGGCAAAACGGATAACACCGCGATAGATATCACGACCTCTGACGTTTAAGACTTTTCCATAACAAGGAATGATCGGAATGTACTTGCTTGGGAATACTTTACGGTCGTAAATCTCGGTTGGCGATAACTTGAACCACTCGCATTTATTCCCTGTTACCGTCCTTTTCTTGCTCGGAATAACCCCTTTTTCAGTTAATTCCTCTCGAATGTCCATCGAATCGTCTTTTACCTTTAAAACCTGACCTTCGACCATCCATAAAATCTGTTTTTCATCAACTAAACGGAAATATTCAGCAATTCTGACCTTTTCTTCATCTTTCCAAATCTCATATTCCTCACCCTTGCCATACTCCCAATCAGAATCAGGGTACTCGTCCTTATCCACCAATGAAGTGATAAAACCATATTTCGCATCCATCTTTGTCACTTCTTCGGCATCAGGGTCAATATCCACCCGAAACGAATTAGCAATACGCCTTATTTTTATCTCTTGGTCAAACGAATCATCACTCTCATAATCCGTCACAATCGACCAATATCCAAAGCCATGACCTACCGCACAATCAAACGCCGTATCATAAGCACTCTTGGCATTACTCGTCGCTTCGATATTCTTGATAATCCCACTGTAAATCTGCGCTAAGGTGAAATTAGAATGGCTGTTAGCACTGTCAAGTGGGCGAATAATCGCACCCATACGGTTCATCCGTTGATCACCCGTCACCTGGTCCACCCGTTGCTCTAACTTATTAATCGTCAGGCAGGGACGTTGCTCAACCTGTCGGGCTTGACGGTCTTTTTCGTGCCACTGGTCGCCATTGCGAAAGTCAACATCGTCCAAAGCTAAGTCGCAAACCTCTGCACTCTGCTCTTTGCAATATTTATACCGACGAATAGCCTCGTCGATTATTTTTTGGTCATCTTCCGTCATTTTAATAAGGGTTTAACTTTTTTCATTATTTTTTCCAATAAAAAAGGCAACCAAATGGCTGCCTCTCAATAAAATTCTTGTTTTTACTTAACTGCCCATCCACCCGCCAGTTGATGTACTTCCTTCGTTAAACGTGATTTTTTTCGTTATTTTCGACACAAAATGTCGTATTGACTGAACCCCATAACGTGTTGCAGACATGAAATCATCTTTTCTATCAATAATCTTCCCGTCTTTCATGTGATATGAGCGATATTCAACAAAAAACGGGTCAACCGTACTAAATACCTTAAATTTGTTCGTGCATATACGTGAGCTTATCTCGGTAATGCCAGGCATGATCTGAATACCACCACTACCTTCTTTTTTATCTTCTTCTGGTGGATTGGTGAAATGACTCTTATCAGGCGCTTCTTCATTAACAAACATATTCACACCAGCAGTCACATACTGCTCTTTCGTCGTCCCACCCTGTCCCAACTCTTTATTTCCATCGTGCGGCCAGATAATCGGTATATCAACACCAGCCATCGATCGTATGTCAGTGGCGATATAAGGGATTTCCTTACCCGTCACTAGAAATCCATCGTAAACATAAACAACATCGTTCTGCGGGTCATACGCTAAGCGTACAAAGGCTGTTGGATGAGCTGTCGAACTCAACCCACCAAAATCAATCGCATCCAAAAACAAAAAGTAATCAGGGAACTCAAACGGCTCAACCGTCAACTGACTGTCAGAATATGGAAAGACTAATCCCTCGCCAATCATCGGCTTACCCAACATACGGGTTTTAAGCATCCACGGAGGATTATCCATCGACAAGTTTTCTAAGGTCTTATTATTAATATGACCTAGTCGACCACCCAACGTATAAACAGGCTCTAATCGTAAAATCTCACCATCATCAAACGTGAACTCACACTTCTCACCCGCAATATCAGCAAAAGTCGCTTCGTGCATACTCCATTCATCACGAACTTTCATCAATACGTCTGTCTCACCATTCTCAGGTGTAAACGTCATCCGAATCCGTCCTTGAGTCGCTATACAACCACGCCCCATCTGAGCCAATATCTCCATCTTGCACTCTTCATCACCGTGATAGACATCAATGGTCGAACCCATCCACGCCTCTTTCCCCGCCTCATAAGTCGAAAAAGTCACCTTAGACCAACCATCTTGTCTCTCATATCGAGATTGATCTCTCTTAATCCCCTTAACCGCTTTAGCATGACGAAAGTGCTTAGTCATTACATGATGATAAGCATCCGTCACACCACGCTTTAAACTCACCCTCGACCTGTCTAAACAATCCAAAGGCAGCCAACCCGTACCAAAACTATCTTCCTTATCAGTCGGATCACCACACAGCGCATCCTGCAAAATATCTCGCGTTAAATCATTGTTAAAACAACCACAAACAATATGAATCGGACGGTCATAACGAAAACCCTCATACCATTGGGGATAACGCCCCGTTAAATCAAACGAATCCTGTACCGTACCAGCCCTAGTATTGTGATTGACCATTCCTGCTGCAATATAATTATGCCTTTCATCAACTTCCATGTCGTATAAAGTATTGTAACCTACTGACTTTATTGATACAATGTGGTTACTATCTACCGTTACAGGATAATCAGATGCCAATAAAGATTCAGGTCGATGAAGCCCTACTTCGCAAACTTCTTGACGAAGACTTACAAGTCCATTTGATTGCCAAATGCCTCGGGTGCCACACAGCGACCGTCTTTCGACGGATGAAAAAGCTTGGCTTGAAAGCAAAGCGATCTGGCCCAAAAAGCGGTGAAAGACACCCAGATTGGACAGGTGGAGTAACTTACTTAAAAGGCTATCGCTACATCTGGTCAGGAGACCACCCCAATAGAACAAAGTCAAACTACGTAGCCGAACACCGTCTCGTAATGGAGAAAAAACTTCAACGCTATCTTCTGCCGACAGAAGTTGTCCATCATGTAGACGGTAATCCACTAAATAACCACCCAGATAATCTTGAAGTCTTCGACAATAACGCCTTACACCTGAAACATGAGCTGACAGGGAAATGCCCAAACTGGACAGATGAGGGCTATGAAAAAATGTGCCAGCCTCAAAAGCCTTTTTCTCAGCTCTGTGATTCCTCAAAACAAAGGCGTCTATCAGGTGGTCGACCTGCACGTAACCTAAAGCAGTCAATACCAAATGACCTCTCGGACACTCAATCCACTGACCATCAGACATAGTTATCCGAAAACACTCCTCCTTTGGCTTACGAACCCAATTCAAAACATTTCTTGGCTCATTATCTGGATAAGTCAGAACCTCACATTTAGAGCCAAATAAATCGCCAATACGCCGCTTGCCATCCGGCGTATCAATTAACGTCCCGTAACTAACGCATTTCCCCGTCTGATTAGAAGCCAATAATCCAACTCGATCAGATTCATCATTGTGAAAATCAACCTGAAACGGATACGGGTCATAATACTTCAACGCATTAAATCGTATCCTCTCCTCTAACTTACGCTCTAACTCCAACTCTCTCGCTATACTCATCAGCTGCAATTAAATACCCATGTGCAATTACCATCTCCATCACACAAACAATATCCACCACTACACCCCAATGGAGGCAATGGCGGTAGACCACAATTAGCATATACATAACTACTGGAAAATACTAAAACCAAAAATATAATCTTCTTCATCTCAATCTCCCCTTAATGGAAACTCAATTATATACCCAAAGCACCTCAATAACTGCGATATAGGTATATTAGGGAACGGCTATGGAGGGATATCTAAAAAAAATGTCTGAATGGGATATCTACACACATCCCAACAATGTGCTAGGACACCTGCCGCCCCCTATTTCCCCCTCAACGCCTCGAAACTGGTCGCTTTAGCCTTGCAATGGCTGATGGTAGCGTCCACAGCCCTGTTATAAACATGTACGGGTAGGTTAAACGATTGGGCTATGGTAGCTATACTAACCTCACCGCGTCCGTATGCTATGCGTGATAGAGCTATGTTACGGTGGTTAACCTGGTTGAGTCGCTGTCGTAGTCGTCTACTATCATGTCTTGTCTACCTTTCGTCTGGTTATCGGGATACCACTGTATTTACCTGGTGTAGTCTTATGTCCTGTCGCCTTGCCAGTATCCCTATCCATCAGGACCTGATCGCGGGATATTGACCTGAGCTACGTTGCTGCTCATGTTCTTTACCCGTACGTGGAGCATGTGCATTTAAGCCCGCTACAATAGGCTTTCAAAATATGCCACATATTGAATATGGGCTATTTAGCATGGTTATTGAGCTGATTACTGCTTAAATGGGGTTAATAGTGTGTCATTTATGGCAAGTGGGACATCGTAAGTGGGACATTTACTGTCCAGCGGGACATTGAATAACCAGCTTAATGGGCCATAACTACGCCCATGTGCAGATATTAGCACTATTTGAGTGACCCATTCTTACCCGTAACAGCTAATCGTCACTTTATGCGCCCATTGATATAGCTAAATGAGCTGTATTAGGGCGATACTTGTGTGTGAGGGGAATTGTTATCTATTTAAGTGTTATTTAATGGTTATATTATGACTCTATAAGGTCTATTTACCCTATTCATACTCTATTAATGGTGGTTATAGCTGTCTCTAGTCCTATGATGATATCTATTATCCATAGCATCTGTATCTACTTGATAGCCTATTAACACTCTTTATACTTAACCCTTCAAGTACTATTAATGCCTACAGACTGTATTCAATACAATGCTGCTGTGGTTATCAATACTAGTATATAAAGGATTACAGGCTATATCATGGGGTTACATATATAAGTATGGTTAATATTGGCGTGCTTGGCTAGTGTAGGTCTCTGCCTGTTTTCTGCATTCTCTTTAGTCTTAGTGCTTCTAGTTCTGTTTCCATGTCATCGATGCTCTCTTCCTTCTTGATGGTTATGGTATCACCTGGTTTTCTTCCTGCGTAGTCAAGACCCTGCTTAATCGCTTGGTTCATATTGCTGTAGCCTACTTCCTCGGCGCTCTTACTTAATATACTTTGTAGCTGGCCTGCTGCTAGTGAATCTAGTGATTCGATTAGTTCGGTTGTTCTTTCCTTGATCTTGCCGGATAGGCGTTTGAACATTCGATAGGCTTCCTGGGGAATATTGTCACCAACAAAGCCCGCTTTAATCAATGCGGCCGTCTTTCCTTCCATTGGGTTCTGACAATAGGCATTTATAAAATCATTGTCGTATGCTTTATGGTCACGTCTGTCGTCCCCGCTGGGGTTCTTTGTCTTATCCTGGTCAATAGGCATTTTTTTATCTGTTTCCATCTTGTTGATACCTATAGATTTATTTAATTAGTTTGTTAATTAGTGCTGACTTAGTTGTATTCATTGAATACATGATATATACTCTTAATCATAGTATCTGTAAATGCTATTTTTATTAATTATTAAGGGGTTAAACACATAATGAGTTCGATGCTGATAACTTTCAACACGCGCTTGAATTAATGGATGCTTACGGGTACGAAATAGAATAAACAACAACGCCCCGCCTGCTGAACCAGGTTAGGGGCATCTAATCACATCAATTACTATTAAGGAGTAATTAACAATGACTATTGAAATACTACTACAAATCGTAACAGGCGGCATGATTGTCGTGTCTATCGGTATTATCTGCCTTTCTGTTCACTTGGATAAGAAAGCTAAACCTATGGCGACAAAAGAGGGTGAATGTCCTGCTGATCGCTTCCCACGTATTATAGGGGGTGTGAAATGAATACGCCTCGTATCTATTGCGGTACTTATAACGCCTATAACAACGGTTCGCTATCTTGCTATGGACTTTTCAGAGTCAAGCGGACATTACTTTAACAACTACTAACCACTAATACGCAAGGATGCGACTACAGGATCAAATAATGACGAATAGAGACAAACTAAAACACTTTAAAGATGAATACAGATTAACCAGGCAACAATTAGCCGATTTAACTATCACACCTTTATCGACTATGAATAACTGGCTTTCTCCAATCTCAAGTAAGTCGTCAAGACAATGCCCTAACAGCATCATTGAGCTGCTAAGAATAAAACTAACGTGCAAAGTTAAATGTAAAAAGGTGAACAAATGACAAATATAGCAATGTTACGTCTATAAATTAACCCTTAGTGATAGTCGCTTTTGCGGTTCGGTTTGACAATCTTCCGCATTAACGCCCGTTGCTTGTTTTCAGCGTCGAGTTTCTTGCCCGCTGCAATTAGCTTTTGTCTACTGCATTCAGTGAGGTTTTTATTATTAATCATGTACGGCCTTTTTGAATTTAACGCTACTATCAGTCGGGTAGTTCATACCAGTTAAGGTATAGATAAGGATCACCTCGCTAAAGGTTTTCAGGTTTTATTATATCTGTTTATTATCTTTATTCTTCTTTTGGTGTAAATGACTTCGTTGCCATTAATGCCAGGATGGTTTAAATAATCAGGTATTTCCCCTGAATTAATCAATTCCATAAAAGATTTTATCTGGTCAGTACCATTAAACCACTCGCCACGAACACGATCTTCATCAAACATTTGATGCAGCATTCTTTCAACATGGTTTAACGCTATAAATTTACATAAAAGTATTAATTTAACTGGAAAACCAATGGCCAGACTACTTAGTCTCGCTTTTAGCTGGCTAGATTTGCCTATTTTTATGTAATCAAAACCGTCTAGCTTGACAAAATAAATCCAAACAAAACCTTTTGGAAGCTTTGAATTATTAATATTCTGAATGTCTTTTTCAGGGAATCTATTGTAATTTCTTGCAGCCTCCAAGCATGACTCGCAGTAATCCTCTGATGATGAGCACATTTTTCTGCATTGCATACGGAAGCATTCTTTCTCAGATAAGAAATAACTATCGACTTTAATTGCTTTTCTGATACTATCTGATTTAGTCACTCGACCTCCAACAAGGTTGATTGATTAGAAGCCAGTTAAGTGTTGTTGCACTTGCTGGTTTTGCTTTATGGGATGAAATCCTATAATTGACTTGATTATCTCTCTACGGTCAACTTATGTCAAGAGATTATTTTAACCGTCTTAAAATCTTTCTTTTAGCCTTATATTCGTACACGTCCAGTAATAAAAGCATATCGTCATACCTGTATTGCCATGTTTTGCTCCATGCTTGTTTTGATATGCCAACAACCGCTGCTTTTTGCTCATCTGTCATGCGCCATTTCCCAATTCCGTTACATGGGATACATGATTTTGTCGGGTTAGCCGGGTTTTGTTTAGTACCTTTGCATGAAGGGCAAACTAATTGCGTCACTGATTCATAGATAGCTAACTGTAAAACTGATCTGATTCTATCCTCTCCGCGCTCCCCCACCTTCCAATTTCCTTTAATTGCTAAGTCTATAGCCTCTCTGTACATGCGATAGAACAATGGCTCGTGCACGTCCCTGTATCCGCATATCTTAGCCAATATTATTAATTCCCCTGTCTTATCTATACCCGCGCAAGCCGCTGCAATATCGGAACTGGTAATCCCTCCTGCTGTGCTTATGCCTATATTATCAATTTGTGATATACGAGGATTCAGCCTAGTTAGTATTTCAATACTCATAATCTCGCCTATTGGTTTTATTATTGGCTTTCTGTCTATTCCAATATGCCACATTCTGTATAACACAGAGTACCGACATTCTGGCTATATCACTGTTATGTGTTAAACAGCCACGCAAAAAATCCTTTCTTTTTTCTTGGTGTTCCGTACCTGTAAAAATCATAATCATCCTCTGCAAAAACACTACCGTCATCGTACCCAACAGAGCCCAGAGGTTGTGGCTCTGTTCTTGATGTTTCAATACCGTTTATATCTCGCTTTATTGAATAATGGTAAGTAACCATCCGTCCGTTTTCAAACTTATGAAATATCACAGGCTGAACAGTTCCAGCGTAAACTCTAAATTTTTCTTCACTCATATTTTCATCTCCAATTTAAACTCTGTCACATAACAAATCACTGCACTGGATTCACTACGCTACCGCTTCGTTCTCAAGTGAGTTCAGTCGTTATATTGTCATTGGCATATCAGGTTGGCGTACATATGCAAGGCAGTTTTCACAATGCCAATCTATGTATCCACCACTAAATCCTGCATGCCTTAAATTATTTCCGTGGTCGCCTTCACTACACGCTTTATCCATAAGGTATTTAATCTTCCTGCTTTTTTTGTTAACAATTTTTATTGCTAACATTATGCCGTCTGCTAAAGCGCCTTCATTTATATTCATAGCTCACCAATATAACCAGTCATTCAAGTGGAGCGTTTAAACTCCGTTCTTTTTTCTAATCGTTGGGCATTGCGCCAACTTAATTCAATCGTTAGGCATCTTTACCGATTTGCAATAATGCCTTTAATTCTTTTTCTGTTAGTAAAATCTGCCAGTTTCCAGCCCGGTGAGACAGGGTAAAAATAAAAGTTACATCACCACCGCGTTTATGAGCCTGTATGTCGACAACATCACCGTCATCGACTATGTTTTTATCAATAATCATCTTCAACACCCTGCCTAACAAGGCAATTAACGCGGACTGTTTAAGCCTCCGTAGTTTTCTAAATGGCTGGTGTGCAGCCGGTTATCTAATGTCGTTATATGCTTTCTGTCTAAATAATTCCATCTATCTCAGCCGTTAGCAGGGTTCTAACCATTGCCTCGACCTGGTTAAAATTATATTTATTCTCAAATGACTTCCAGCCCATGCTATGTAATTCGTTGTGCAAGTCCTGACGTATCGGGATGCAGGTATAATCACTGCCTTTCTTGCCCATGCACTTTCCCGTTAGCCAGTTCCTGCCCGTTATGTGGTGCGGGCTTATCTCCTCGCCAATATAGCCCGTAATGCAGCAGGGTAGAGTTCTTACGTAGTCTTTGTATTTTTGGTTCATTCGATACACTCAATCTGAAAGCTAATAAACTCCTGACCTTTCTTAACAATCTCCTTAATCATGCTTAGTTGATATATCTGGCAATCGTTAAACCCGTACTTTTTCTGCAATATGTCAATGAACGGCTTGGCGACGTTATCTATATCCGCCTGCTTGTTACTTAATCCTGCCGTTAGCGTCAATCTAAGCGCCCCTGACGGTACTTCAACTGCTTTAGGTAACAATACAAGTGTAGTCGCCTCATACGCCTTATATGTCGCGTTTTTAAATCGCTTACCTTGCCAGCATTGATTAACAGATAATGGCTTAATATTTACTTTGGTCATCACTTGGTTAAACTCTCGTTTAATATCCATAATTTATTTTCTGCACTCTTTCTTATGCAGCACGCTTCAAAAAAATCTTTTGTAATACCAATATATTTATTGCTTATTGTTATTTGGAATTTGCCGCCTCCATCCCATATCCCAGCAATGCCATTAGTATTGTTTTTTTGCAGTCTTCTATTTCTTGATTGCGTAATCGGATTAGCCCAATAACAGTTTGAATACGTGTAATTTCCATCATTATCATGTCTTTCAATACTATGCTTTGATGATGGTTTATCGCCCATGTCATAATAAAAATTTTCAAACGAATTAATCCACCTATCACAAATAACAATACCTCTTTCACCATAATGCTTGTACTTATGAAAGTTCTTATTTGTGCATCTTGATTTCATCATCATCCATGTTCTATATTCAGTAGTTCCCGTTTGCCCATGTGTCTTGGTATGACTTATTTTTACCAAACATCCGCATGATTTAGTGTTACCAGACAATATATCTTTCGCTGTTATTATTTTTTGCACCCCGCAATCACAAAGACACGCCCATACATGTCGTTTATTTACAGTCCCGTCATAAAATAAAATCGTAAGCTTGTTAAATTTTTTACCAGCTAAGTCATTAAATCTCTTGTGAGTTGGCAAAGGCAAATTTCTATTCTTCATTTTTTTTCTCTTGTTCGTTCCAGTACGACGGGAACTCCATACCAATTCCAAATTTACCGCTTGTTAGCCTGTTAAGATTTTCATAAACCTCTGTTAGCTCTGTCGTGCTTAATTCTGTCGTACTGGTTTTGCCTGGATACAAAGCTTTCATCACTGGCTTAAATAAATACTCCTTAACCGTATCTGGCGTAAAATCAACGGGTATCTTTATCGTTGCGCCAACATCGTATCCACCATCGTTAAGCGCATCTGATAGCCTGGTGAAATATAAATGAGCTGCGGAGTTTTGCGAAAGTGTTCTGGTTGTCATTGGCTTAATAAACTCTGTTGTTTAAATTTATAGTAATAATCACTATCATCTAAATTCGTCCACTGATATGCCATTGCTTTTGCTATTCCTGCAAACGTCTTACTTCTCTCTTTACCTCTTTCTGGACCAGGTGGTAAATAGTGAATCCTTTGCCTTTCATTGTCTGGTAACTTCATCATTTCTTGGTAGACGTTTTCTTTTTCATACAGTATCGGCAATCCTTTAATCCATAAACAAGTCGCTTTCTGCTCTTTATGCCCGAACATATACGGTTGAATTATTTGATCTGGCTCACGATATATACTAGACATAATCCCTATCGGATTCTCAATAACTACCTTCTCGCAATCTAAATCAGTAAATGCCATGAAAAAATCTATACCTTGCTGCTGCCGCCCGTCCTTGCGTTTTTGCTCAAACCATGCCGCACCGCTAACAGCTAAATGCGTACAGGGTGGAAATACAATAATCATATCCCAGGACTTTTTTAGCTCTAACAATACATCGCCCTGTATATGCCAATCTTCGTGACCACCACTTTCAGGCTGAATATCACACGAATACGCCTCATGCCCTAACTTGCGTAATTCAATCGTTACCGCCTGGCTTTCCTCACATGCTACGAGAATTTTCACACCAATACCCTCATTTTATCAGCAATCTTTTCCAAAGCTGCACTCGTTATGCCCTGAATAGTCGTAATGTGAATGCCTGTATAGTACACAATTTCAGCCTCGCTTAATTCCTGCCCATGCGTCATTGCGTACAGCCTGTCGATTAACTCATCTATGTGGTGCTTAGTCATTTTGCCCACCTCCTGCCCTTTATCACCGCACCACTGCACCCGAAATCCTGCGCTAGCAGCTTTAGAAAGCTATCCTGCTTAATCAGCTCCCATAATTCTCGCTTGGTTATGGTTATCATTTCACTTCTCGGTTTGCTCATACACACCAGCCAGAGCAGATTAAGTTATTATCCTCACCAACATGCAAGCGCTGCTTTAAGAAATCAACCACTACGCTATTTAATTTAATCTGCTGTTTGGTATAAATTCTTGGCTTATTACATAACGGATTGAGCTTTTCTACACCGACAACAATTTCCATTGAGTAAGGCGGTTTTTCGTAAAGGATTTGTCGATTCCTTAATGAGCTACGTTGCTGTATAGCTCTAACCGTATCCCCTGTTATATTCGACCAGCCAGCATAGGTAGTCGTATATTCCTTGCCATTAGCCAGTGTTGCCGTTAGTTGTTTCTTTACTGTACCCATGTGCTTACCCCGCATACTTCCATTTGAAACCACCTATTAATTTAAACATCCCGCGGCAACACTCCGAAATATGGCTTCTATTTATTCCTGTTTCCCTGCTTGCGTTTGCGATTGAGTGGTACTCACATATAAACTCTCCATTTTTGTTCATTTGCACAACTGATTTAGAGAGTTTATTATTAATTCCATTTCGCCGATCTGCCTCACCCTTTAACTTATTCTCCAACCATGTCATTATTTGCAAGTTATCAAGCGTGTATGGCTTGTCGTCATCTAACCTATCAGGTGAAGGTTTCGACCATTTGTCATAATTAGATAAAACCCAATTATCGTATAACTCATTAAAATTCGGTTGCGAATACAGCCACATCCTAAACTCCTTTAAATTATAATCAGGTGGAGCATGTCCTCGCTTTTTTGAGCTCGCAAGTTGTTGGTGATACGTGCTCGTAGATACGCTTTTTTTTGTTTTTCTATATTTTTGATATCTAGTCTCTTTTAAAGGCTCGGCCCAATCTTTTTTCGATAGCCTGCGCTCAATGCCATCGTTATCAATAGCGGTTATCATTCTTATGTTTGATTGTTGGTTATTCATACTGTAACGCCTATATGTAATAACATTTCTGGCGTTTGTTTCGCCCAACCTTTGAATTCTCCATTTTTTTCTATACGTATCTGTAATTGACCATCTGTTCTTCTGTTTTCAGAATAAATATATCCTTCTCTTGGCTTTGAATGAAATCCATTATCATTGTCTACTATCGTGCCTTTTTTCTTTTCCTGTGATTTAGCATATCGAATGTTATTTGCTGTTATAAAACTTTTAAACTTGTCGGTTATTTCACTTGATACTTTCTCAAATGCGTTAGGCCATACACCTAGATAATCCTTATATTTCATCGCAGCCCATCCTTCTTTGTATCCATGATCTTTCGCATAACTCAAAGCCGATGAATAAAACGATTGTTTTTCTTCTTTGCTCCATTGTGCATTTCGTTTATCTGCTGGTGTTTTTTCTTTTGCTTCAAGTTTTTTTAACTCGCCTTCTAGTGCAATAATATTAGGCGTCTTAAAATATTGATTTCCACATTGGGGACATTTCAGCCCATTGAATAAAAACTGGCACATGATGCAAGGCTTGGGAGCTGCAATCTCTTTTTCTATTTCGTCTTTTTTCTTCGCATTCTTTTCTTGTTTCTCTCCTGTGCATAACTCGTTTGTTGTGTCGTCGTCTGGAAATCCTAAACGCTGTATATTGTTTCCATGATCTAAAATTATTGCTTCATCTCCATTATCAGAGACACGAAGTACACGACCGCACATCTGATGATAAAGCATTAATGATTTCGTTGGACGCGCTAGTATCATGCAAGTAGTGTTTGGTGAATCCCATCCTTTTGTCGTTATTCCACAATTTACAAGTATTTTTATTTCACCAGATTCATGTTTTTTAAATATTTCTTGTCTGTCAAAAACGTCAGTATAGGCGTCCATGTGTTCAGCTTTAATACCGTTTGCCCTAAATTCATCAGCTATCGCCTCACTATGCGCCACGTTAACTGCAAAGCATACCGTTTGCCTGTTTTGACCTAACCTCAACCAGGTCGTTACTATGTCGCCAACTATTTTTGGTTTGTTGACCTTTTCGCCTAACTGCTTTTGATTGTATTCACCAGCGGTTGTTTTTACACCTTCAAGATCAATGCTGCATCCATAGGATACAAAGTCCGATAAGTAGCCTTTGTTAATCAATGATCTTGTTGTTTCCACGCAAACTAAATCATGATGTATTTTCCCCATGTTTTTTGCGAAAGGAGTAGCAGACAATGTAATAACTGGTATTGCATTCCATATCTCAGTTATTAATTTAATGATAAAAGAATGTTGTATGTGACCTTCATCCCATATCACCAAATCAACGTCTGGTAACTTTCTGTTTTTTAAAGTCTGAGCTGATGCTATTTGTACATCTTCAAATGGACGAGAACGCCAATGGTCGGCTTGTATTATTCCGTGAGATATTTCGTGTCTATCAAATACATCACTTGTTTGGTCAATTAATTGAATTGAATCTACAATAAACAGAACTTTTTTATTTTTCGATAATGCCGATTTTATTATATCGACTGATACTAATGTTTTGCCGAATCCACAAGGTGCTTTTAATACAACACGTTTATTTCCATCTGCCATTGATTTGCGTATCTGGCTTATTGCTTCTGTTTGATGTGTTCGTAAATCATATGTCATGATAATCCCCAGTCAAGAGTTAGTCGTTTGAAGTGTGCGACCTGTCGGGAGACTAACCCCGACCAACCTTGCAAGATTGTTGGTCACAAATGTAATCATAACACATTTTTTAAATCTTTTATTGTTCGATTTGAACAATGGTCATGGCTACAATGAAACGTGCCATATTTGTTATCAGTCCAAAGAACGGTATCTTTTTCACTGGTTGATGAATGCAAGTCCTTCCAGGGGCAAGATATATAATGCTTTTCCCGTTCTGGTGATGATAAATAAAGACCCGCATTACTAACTTCCAATAATGCGTCCCATCCATCAGTTGAAATACCATTAATTTTGTTTTCTGGTTTTACCCAATGTTTTTTTACTTTAGGCGGCTTTAATTCTTTATATAAATTAATAATAATTTCTTTAGTAATAATAATTGTTTCATCTTCGCAAGAATATGATCTTCTGCCACCTTTTTGGTTTATTGTTCCATACGTTCTTAATATCCTTGAAGCATTATGAACTGTTGAATCAAAAGCTGACTTTTCATTTACAAATCTTTTAGCCAGACCTGCATAAATAACTTTTAACTTATTTTTTATATCCTTAGAATTTTCAAGATCAACGTGGTAATTCAAGTGCCACCCATTACCTGAAAAGCATAGCAGTGGCTCTCCCCATTCTTTTTCTTTTAAATAATCAATAAGCCTATCGGTTAAATCACTTGCATATTCAATCTCACTGTCAGTAGCCCCTTTTTCTTTATCTTTTTCAGGGACGTCAATATCAAATGGCAACCAGGTGATTCGCGTTATATCTTCATCATGCGTTGCTCGTTGAAACGGTTTTATCTCATTCGTTATTTTTTTACTCGACGGATTAAATGTATTGTAAATATCCATATCAAGATTTAGGCAAAATTTAATGGCTTTTACGATAGCTTTATAATTATCAAAAACACCTGACCATATTATCTTCTTTCCTTTTTTTATTGCCATTTCACTTTTGCTATCAAAGCACCGTAACTCAATACAACCATTTGTGAGTAATAAGTTTAATCTTGCTGATTCATTTGTCATTAGTAATACAACCGTCTTAGTTTTTCGTTTACAAGAAAAAGAGGGTGTTGCATGGGGGATGGTTACTCTTTTCTCTGACTCTGTATCTGTATCTGTATCTGTATCTATAACGTTACATTTCCGTACAGAAACGTTACTGTAACGGTTATGTAACGTTTCACTGTTCTAACTTCTTGTTTTTTCTGAACTTTCTTACTCGCTCAGTTGAGCTATCAGAATTATATTGATGCTCATCCCATGTAATTGGCTGAAAGTCGTTATCAATCAAATCTACGTCCATTATTCTCTTTTTTACCGTCGATAACTCGCCCGTCGAAAGACCTAATTTCACGGCAATTCTGCGATGCAACATTTCAGAATCTATATTTGAGTCAATAATTCCTGTGCGCTTTAAACAAAGAATGGATACAAAATGCCATCGATCTTCAAATGCTAATAATCGTAATTGATCGTTATCAATAGTTTTTGTATATAACCGAAGCCAGGGGAGTTTTGTTATTTTTTCACTCATCATTATCACCTGTTAATTGTGATTCTGACGTTAATATTTTATTTTTTCCTTGAGTAAGGATTACGCTGTTTTCTGTTACTTCTATATTATATTCAATGATACTGATGTTCATGGTATAATTATTCCTCTTATTATTGTTGTGGTAGATAATAATAGTACCATAATTCCTCACCGAATAATGGATAACAGCAGATGGCTCTCATGTCAAAACTGTTAGCACTAAGCCCAATTCCCCAAAAGCGTTGGGCTTTTTTGCATCTGGACTATCATCTGTTACAATACCCCTGTGGTTTATATGGCTGGTACTGTTTCTCTTTCAGTACTGGCCTTTTTTATGCGTACCTATATGCCCATTCACACGCATTAATGAAAGCGATCAGGGCAATGATTATGATTACCTGGTGGACTCTCACTTAATTACCTTTTCTAATAAAATCATCATCATGTTAGTCATGGTGCGTTTTTCTTTCTTTGCCATCTTGATTAACTTAGTCTTCATATCTGACGTTAATCGTACCGTTAAATACTCGTCTTTTTTTGTCATTATTTACTTCCTCTATTGATTTAGTGATATTATGCCTTTACTTTTACCACAATGCAAGCTAGTATTAATTCATCGTCAACAGACGGTAACAACCACAAAGAGGCAGACATGAGTAAACCTGAAACAATAACAATAGACGAAGTTAAATACATCAGAGCAGATAGTAATAATAAATCTGAACTGGTAGACGGACTTCAATACAGCGTGATTAGAACCTACTCAGCAGGCGTACATATTGGTTACGTTAAGGAGTTTGGCGTTAAGGATCCGCAGCATGCAAAACTCCTTAAATCTCGCAGGCTTCACTACTGGACTAACGCTTGCAGTCTTTCGCAGGTAGCAATGGATGGCGTGGCTGATGATTCACGCATAGCAATGGAATTGCCAGAAATTGAGTTAACAGATGTTATTGAAGTTATACCTTGCTCTGAAAAATCAGCAGAGTTTTTTAAATCAGCAAAAGTTTGGAAAAAGTGATGGAAAAAACAAAATTACCTAGTATTAGACGTTCATCTTCTGGAGGAGATGGATATGGATTTGGAGATGGAGCTGGAGCTGGAGTTGGAGATGGATATGGAGCTGGATATGGAGCTGGAGATGGAGCTGGAGCTGGATATGGAGTTGGAGATGGATATGGAGCTGGATATGGAGATGGAGCTGGATATGGATATGGAGCTGGAGCTGGAGCTGGAGCTGGAGCTGGAGTTGGATATGGAGCTGGAGC
>CAZIWG010000016.1:38665-41500 GCA_964542925.1 uncultured Granulosicoccaceae bacterium
ATGGAGCTGGAGCTGGAGCTGGAGCTGGAGCTGGAGTTGGATATGGAGCTGGAGCTGGAGTTGGAGATGGAGCTGGAGCTGGAGCTGGAGCTGGAGCTGGAGTTGGATATGGAGCTGGAGCTGGAGTTGGAGATGGAGCTGGAGCTGGAGCTGGAGCTGGATTTGGAGCTGGATTTGGAGATGGAGCTGGAGACTAACAATTATGAAATTAACCAAACATACTGATAATAGCTTGGTGGAATCTAGTCATGGAAAATAACCTTAAAGAGTACGCCAAGAATATGTGTAAGCATTTAACGGGTGTCGAAGACGCTTATAATGAGGTCTACATTCTGGAATACCTGGAACTGGTCTTTAATGAGGGCGAGATATATAGCCTGAAAGATCAAGTGGCAAAGTTACGTGAAATGTCCATTACTAAAAAAGAGGCGATATGAATAAATCATTTGATAAAGCGCAGGCTTCGCATGAGTCAAAAATGTTTAATGAGTGGGACGAACAGTGTGATCGAGAAGATAAAAGGCAAGCTGAAATAGATCAGCGTGTGTCTGATATGTGGCTGGATGCTGATTGCGTAGAGGAGGCGCTAGCTGAGAAAGGTGCGGTAATTACCGTCCTCTTGATGAAGCTTGAGTCGGGAGCAGTAAGTCGGGATGATTTTGCAGAATCCGTATTAAGCACTATCGACCATGAACTGACTTGCACAGTGGAGTATGAGATATGAAAGGTTTAAGTATGCGTCAAGCAATAAATAATATGTGTAAATCCTGTATTTACGACAAAATTGATACTGGCGCTTGGAGGATGCAAGTAGAGGCATGTACTAGCCATGACTGTGCATTGTACCCATTACGCCCAATCAGCAGTTCTAGCACGAAAATACGAGCAAAGGAGTCGAAAATATGAGCTATAACCAGAAAGAAGAGGCGCAGAAGATTGCTGATTTATTTAAACTGAATGATGAATTTATTATCGTCTATTTAGCTAAACAATTAGAACTTGCTTATATACACGGTAAATCTGAACATAATCAAAAGGATTTAGACATAATTAAGGGTATAGGCGAATGAAGCAGATTGCCTTCTGTATTACAACAGCATCTATTTTTGCCACCCTCAGTTTTTACGCTGAACACAAGGCATTACAGGCAATACTCATTCTTTGCGCTACGGCTTTTCTATGCGCGGGATATAGCCTAGTTAAGAGTCCTAAATATTACATGGAATACAGGAGCAAGAAATGAAATATTCAATAATTCGTACCGCTTATCATTATTTATTGCTGGCAATGGTGGCGTTTTTATATGCCATTCTTATCGTTTATCAACTTTAGAGGGAAGTATTATGTCTCAATCACTAGCAAAAAAAGAACCTACATGGGATGACTATATCAATGAAGTCATGCCTCAATTTAATCAGATAGCCGAGCGCGATAAATTAGTTCTGTGGAAATCTGAGAGTCAGTTTGCCATGCAGGCGATAGCTAAGAATACAGGGTTACAAAAATGCTCAGTTCAAAGTGTACAAAATGCTGTCATTAATGTTGCTAGTGTTGGATTAACTCTAAATCCTGCTGATGGGTATGCTTACTTAGTGCCTGAATACAATAAACAAACTAACCAGAATGAATGCCAGTTAAGAATATCATTTAAAGGATTAATCAAAGTCGCTACTGATTCAGGCGGGATATCATGGGTGAAGGCTGAAATAGTTAAAGAAGAGGATGCGTTTACATTTAAAGGTGTGTCAGAACTACCTCAACACGATATGCAACCGTTTAGCAATCGTGGTGATACCGTAGGTGTGTACTGTGTGGCAAAGACGACAGACGGTGATTATCTTGTTGATATTATCAACGTCGAAGAACTGGCAAAAATTCAGTCATGTGCAAAGACTCAGAAAGTTTGGGAAAAGTGGCCCGATGAAATGGCGAAAAAGGCAGTTATTAAACGTGCATCTAAACAATGGCCTAGAACTGATAAGTCTAGTCGTTTACATAAAGCGGTTGAGGTTATTAACGAAGTCGAAGGCTTTGACCCTGATTATCTTATCTACTCAGAAGAACAAAAGAAGCACTTTGATTATCTGATAGAAAACGAGAAAAGTTACGAATATATGATTTTCTCACAAGAGATAGACCAAGATATTTTAATGGCATTGTTTAGCAGTTTTGAGAAAGGACAAAAAACCAAAGGCAAGACTAAATGCCGTGATCTTGAAAGAACTGGTTTTAAAATGCTTGACGAAATGAAAATGAAAGCCGATGAGTTTTGTCTTGGAAATGATGCTCACGGATTAGCAGAAGTGATTGAAGACCTTGAGCCTTACGGTAAGCGCCTATGGTGGGATACAACAACAGAAGAAATAAGAACGATAGCAACTGAGTTGATGGAAAATATTGCTCAGGAATAGCACTAATAACACCGATGTTAAGTCGTATTGCATCGCGTTATCCTGTAGCCAGGCAGGGCAAAACTGGCGTTATAACGACTTATGGCGTGATGCGGAGAATATTAAATGAATGAAATAGCACCAGTAATACTATACGAGCAAGAGATTATCCTGCTATTCGTGGGCGGTACGATAGGGGTTTTTATTGGACTAGCGCTAGGTGTACTGCTAACCGCTAGTGCGATGGGTGGTAAGTAACGATTTATTAATTGCCTTGAAAATAACCGGCTTAACACCCGACCTTTAAGAACGAAAACAGCGGCTAAAACAGTCCGCGTTAATTGCCTTATTAGGCACTTTTTGGAGTAATTATGAAGTATAAATCAACGATAATTATTGAATGGGAAAGCATCCCTATTGATAAAGGGCAAGATGCTAGATATAT
>CAZIWG010000017.1:0-41000 GCA_964542925.1 uncultured Granulosicoccaceae bacterium
AAAAGATCACGGATGCTGTCGCACTGCAAACGATGATCGGCGATCGTCGTTGCATGGCTTATTCAGGTACGCTTGTTACCCATGGTCAGGGAGCTGGGCTGGTCATTGCAACAGGGGCACAAACAGAGATTGGCCTCATCAGCACCCTGGTATCGGAAGTGGAGTCGGTAACCACTCCTCTGTTACGTCAAATGGCACAGTTTGGTCGTTGGCTTACGCTCGCCATTCTGGCTCTTGCCGTTATTACTTTTATGTTCGGCTCGCTGGTTCGTGATTATACCCTCGCTGACATGTTTCTTGTCGCAGTCAGCCTGGCGGTCGCCGCAATTCCTGAAGGACTACCCGCCATTATGACCATCACCTTGGCCATAGGTGTACAACGTATGGCCAGACGCAATGCCATTATTCGCAGGCTACCTGCCGTCGAAACGCTCGGTGCGGTCAACGTTATTTGCTCAGACAAAACCGGCACTCTAACCCGTAACGAAATGACCGTGCGAATGATTGCGACTACTGAAAATTTATTTGAACTTAGTGGAACCGGTTATGATCCACACGGTGAGGTATTACTCTCAAACAGGAAAGTACTTCTAGAAAACCAGCCTCTTTTATTAGAGGTAATTAGAGCAGCCGTGCTTTGCAATGATGCCTCATTAGAACAAAAAAATACTGAATGGCTTGTTCACGGTGATCCGATGGAAGGCGCATTATTAATATCAGGCCTAAAGACCGGTCTGGATATTGAAACTATCACGAAACAATATCCACGCACTGATCTTATACCCTTTGAATCTGAACATCGCTTCATGGCAACCCTACACCACAGTCACATCGGTGAAGCCTTCATCTTTCTCAAGGGCGCGCCTGAACATGTACTGGATATGTGCTCACATCAACGAACGCTTGATGGCGATCAGCCCCTGAACAAGTCTTATTGGTTGACCCATGTTGAAAAAATGGCATGCCAAGGTCAGCGAGTATTAGCCATTGCTATCAAGCCGGTCAGTTATGAACAGGTAGAACTAAGCTTCAATGATGTAGAGAATAATCTGATTATGCTTGGCATGTTTGGTTTAATTGATCCCCCTCGCGAAGAAGCAATTGATGCTGTGCTAGCCTGTGACAGGGCGGGCATCCGAGTAAAGATGATCACTGGCGATCACAGCGCCACCGCACGCGCCATCGCACAGCAACTGCAACTCGTGAATACCAACGACGTACTCACTGGACAGGAACTTGAATTAATGAGTGAGGATGTGTTGCGTCAACGTGTACTGGATGTTGATGTCTATGCACGCGTTAACCCTGAACACAAATTACTATTAGTCCGACTGATGCAGGAACAAGGATTAATTGTGGCGATGACAGGCGATGGTGTAAACGATGCCCCTGCCTTGAAACGTGCTGATGTAGGCACGGCGATGGGCCAAAATGGTACCGAAGCGGCAAAAGAAGCCGCAGAAATGGTGTTAGCTGACGATAATTTTGCTTCCATCAAGCATGCCGTGGAGGAAGGGAGAACGGTTTACGACAACCTGAAGAAAGCGATTCTTTTTATTCTACCCACCAATGGTGGTGAAGCGCTGATTATCCTTGCCGCTATCCTGTTCGGTTTTCAGCAGCTACCACTAACGCCCGTGCAAATACTTTGGGTGAATATGGTGACGGCGGTGACACTGGCACTGGCGCTGGCATTTGAGCCGCCCGAACAAAATGTGATGCGTCGTCCCCCACGCAATGCCCATGAACCGTTGCTTAATTCGTATCTTGTTTGGCGTATCACCTTTGTCTCGGTTATTTTGATGGGCGGAACATTTGGTCTTTTCCTGTGGGATATAGAGCAAGGAGCCAGCATTGAGCATGCACGCACAGTCGCAGTCAATACACTGGTGATGTTCGAGATTTTCTATTTATTCAATTCTCGTTATATCACCGCCTCGGTATTTAACTGGGCAGGATTAACAGGTAACCGTCATGTACTGATAGCCATTGCGATCCTCATCATCTTACAGTTAGGTTTTACCTACCTTGCACCCATGCAGTCTCTATTCGGCACCACCGCAATCGACTTAACACTATGGTTGCGCATTTTACTAGTTGCTTCTTTGGTATTATTTCTGGTTGAGCTGGAGAAGTTTTTTTTGCGGCGGCTTGAACGACAGCCTATAGAAAAACATAAATAACACACTGTTAGTGTCTTGAAAGAACTAGTAATTAACTTTCCTGCTTACGGGTGAAACGGATAATACGTCGTCGAGAACGTTTGTCTGGCCGCCGAGCTGTAGTAGGATTTTGCGCCGCCTGTGCGCGTAGCTCATCAGCTAATTGGGAGCGTGCTTTAGCACTGTCTGAGGTTTCTTCGTATAACGTTTGGGCAATAGAAACAGGACCACGTTGTTTGAGTAGTCCTTTTACAACAATGCTAAATCGAAATGCGCCTTTAGTGATTTCTAATGCATCATCAAGTTGCAACGTCTGCGATGGCTTCACACGTTGTCCATTACGATGCACTTTGCCGCCGCTGACCGCTTCTGTTGCAAGCGCACGTGTTTTAAAAAAACGTGCAGCCCACAGCCACTTGTCTAAGCGCATACTAGTTAATATTTCTTTCATAACAACCAGTATGCCTGATGATTGATAAGAGTTAAAATTTCGGTGTTACTTGATTTTTAAACTGCATGTTATATTGTTTAAACATTACACATTGAAGTGGCTTAAATAATGAAACAACTCTTTTTACTGTTCCTGATTATTTCCATACCCATCGTCTCACAGGCGACTATTTATCAATGCAAAGATAAATATGGAAAGCTTATTTATAAAGACATGGAATGTGGTAGCAATGACAACGTCATTAAGCCTGACTCTCGAGAAAATGCCTCAACAGCGGCGGATGATGCTGCTAAGAACAAGGTCGTAAATAATACTATTATTAACGATAACAAGCCTGGCAAACTTATTTTTGAAAATAAAAGGCCGCTACACCTCCCCTATTCCATCAAGGTCAATGAAGTCAGAATCATCACAGAAACAGATGATACGTTGGTTGTTGATATTATTTACACTTACAAACATAAAATCCCAGCTAATGAAATGCGGATCTATGTCACACCTAATCATGGTTACTGGAGTGTTAATCACCTTCAAGTAGAAGATGGACTAAATGTGGGCCGTGTAAGAATAGGCTTAAGCCGATCTAATATGAAGAAAAAATGGGTAACACGATCATTTACCGACACTATTACAATTCGTTTTGAGCATTATCCGCCGGACAATACTTATAAAGGTATTATTTGGTCTGAAACAATTAAGTACAAAAAGAATTGGAAATTGAAATAAATATCCTTTAGATCTCAAAACACCGCATCCGTGCTTTAGTACGACGCAGCGAGTCAATTCGTAAACTTACTTCTCGAATGCGCTTTTCTTCTTTGTACTTTTTGTATTCAGGGTACGCTAATGTTGCATAGCCAAGAGGGATTTTAGTTAAGGGTAAGTCATCAGGGAAAAAATCAAATAAGGTAATACCTGTTGTGGTTAACCATATCGCTGCAGCCACTTTTGGGTCATCATAAAAATCAGGAATAGTCCGGTAGGTTAGAGGCAATAAGGTAACTATTTCATCATCCAGCGCGACACAGGTTTTAAGACTGTCACTGGCATGAGCTATTGGAGTTTGAGGGTCTGGATAAATATCAGGTATATAACGTTTAAGTTTTGAAAAATCGAAATGCGGTTCCTGACTAGCTAACGACTTTGGACCGGCTTCGTCTTCAGCAAAAGCAACACCAGAGCCTATAAAAGCTAAACTGAAACATAATAAAAGTGTGCGGAACATGGCCATCATACCCTCCTCGGTCACCATCTGACCTTCTATAATAGAGTATGTCGGCAAAAACCCGCTCAACTTAAGCGTCGAGCGGGCTTAGTACGGTTATTTAGCTAATTTCAATAACATAGCGTTAAGTCGAGCCACAAAACCGGCAGGATCTTCTAGCTGACCACCTTCTGAAAGTAATGCCTGATCAAAGAGGATTTTTGACCAGTCGCTAAATAGTTCCTGCTCCGATTCCGTTTTCAACATTTCCACCAAAGCATGCGTCGGATTGATTTCAAGGATCGGCTTCATGTTTGGAATCTCTTGACCCGCTTCTTTAAGAATGCGCTCAAGATTACCACTCATGTCCTGATTTTCTGATACCAAACACGCAGGTGTGTTCGTTAAGCGATGTGTTACACGTACATCTTTAACTGAATCACCGAGTGCTTCTTTAATGCGGCCAACAAAATCTTTATTTTCTTCTTCAGCCGCTTTTTGTTTTTCCTTTTCTTCCTTGTCTTCTAGATCGCCTAAATCCAAATCACCCTTGGCAACCGATTGTAATGACTTACCATCAAACTCCGTTAAGGCCGACACTAACCATTCATCAACACGTTCGCCAAGCAATAAGACTTCAATACCCTTATTACGGAATACTTCTAAATGCGGGCTGTTCTTTGCCGCATTAAAACTATCTGCAGTAATATAGTAAATCTTGTCCTGACCTTCTGGCATACGTTCAATATATTCTTGCAACGACACCGTTTGCGCTTCATCATCCGTTTTAGTAGTTGCAAAACGTAATAATTTAGCGATCTTTTCCTGATTACCAGAATCTTCCGCAGGACCTTCTTTCATAACACGCCCAAATTCACTCCAGAATATGGTGTATTTTTCAGGATCATTCTTAGCAATGCCTTCCAGCATACTTAAGACTTTTTTCACGGAACCCGATCGCATGCTATCAATGGCTTTATTGTGCTGTAAGATTTCGCGTGACACATTCAACGGCAAGTCAGCTGAATCAACAACACCACGAACAAAACGCAAATACTGAGGCATTAACTGTTCGGCATCATCCATAATAAAGACACGGCGCACATACAACTTGATACCATGTTGTGAATTTCTATCCCACAGATCAAACGGTGCTTTTGATGGTACATATAATAATGAGGTGTATTCAATATTACCTTCGACACGACTGTGCACATGACACAATGGATCTTGAAAATCATGACCAACATGTTTGTAAAACTCATTGTACTCTTCATCGGTAATGTCGTTTTTAGGGCGCGCCCATAATGCTGAAGCACTATTAACCATTTCTAATTCTGGAGCCGGTGTTTCTTTATCTTCCTCATCACCCATTGCTGGCGTTGGCTCAGACCACATTTTAATCGGCAAGCTAATATGATCCGAATAAGTGCGAATGATATGACGCAAACGATAGCCATCAAGGAATTCATCAGCATCGTCACGAAGATGTAACACCACTGTTGTGCCACGCGACTGTTTCTCAATTGTTTCTAATGAAAAATCGCCCTCGCCTGCCGATTCCCAACGAACGCCATGTTCAGCGGTACTACCCGCAGGGCGTGTTTCAACGATTACTTTATCTGCAACAATAAAGGCAGAGTAAAAACCCACACCAAATTGACCAATTAGATTAGCGTCACTGGCTTGATCACCACTTAATGCTTCAAAAAATTGTTTTGTACCCGATTTGGCAATGGTTCCTATGTTATCAATCACTTCTTGGCGATTCATCCCAATACCGTTATCGGAAATGCTGATAGTACGAGCCTCTTTATCAAACTCAACCGTGATCGCCATCTCGGCATCACCTTCCATCAATGCATCATCAGATAGCGATTCAAAACGCAGTTTATCGCAGGCATCCGAGGCATTAGAGACAAGTTCACGCAAAAAGATTTCTTTATTGCTGTACAAAGAGTTGATCATCAATTGCAGCAATTGCCGCACTTCTGTCTGAAACTCCATGGTTTCCTTATGTGCTTCAACGGTCATGGTATGAATTTCCTCCAAAAATAAATAAAAACAGTTTGTTATCGCAGCTAGATGGGGTTGAACGTAGTCTATTTCAAGACTATTTAGCAGGAATCTGCCACTTTTTGTTCAAGCTTGCTAGAATCAATGCATGCAAATTCATACCGTCGCTAGCCAACCCTTCAAAGACCAGCGCCCAGGCACCTCTGGCTTACGCAAAGCGGTGAGCGTTTTTCAACAAGAACACTACCTTGAAAACTTTGTTCAATCACTGTTCGATGTGCTTGATGGCTATATGGGTAAAACGCTTATTCTTGGTGGTGATGGTCGTTTTTATAACTTAACGGCTATTCAAATCATCATCCGCATGGCGATTGCAGCGGGCTTTGGTCGTATTCTTGTCGGGCAAAATGGACTGTTATCAACCCCCGCCGTGTCACACCTAATTCGTAAAAACAAAGCATTTGGCGGCATTATCCTCTCGGCAAGCCACAACCCTGGCGGACCAGACGGTGATTTTGGCATTAAATTTAATACTGCTAATGGTGGTCCTGCTCAAGAAGAACTAACTGAAGCTGTTTTTCAACATAGCCTACAAACAGCTCATTATCATTTTGCCGATATCCCTGAAATCCCCTTAGATAAGATTGAGCAACATACGTTTGGACACACTGTCATTGAAATCATTGATCCCGTTGCAGATTATTCACAACTCATGCAAGAATTATTTGATTTTAATGCTATCAGAACACATATCAAGAACGGCTTTGACATCTATTTTGATGCAATGCATGCCATCACCGGGCCTTACGCCAAAAAGATTCTTGGTCAACAACTCGGCGTCGCTGACGAGCATTTACTCAATTGCGTTCCCAAAGCCGATTTTGCTGGTGGTCATCCTGATCCTAATCTCACTTATGCGCATGATTTAGCAAAACGTATGATGGATGACTCTGCACCTGATTTTGGTGCAGCATCAGATGGCGATGGTGATCGGAATATGATTTTAGGCAAACAATGCTTTGTTAATCCCAGCGATAGTCTGGCCATTATTGCTGCCAATGCTCACCTCATCCCAGCTTATAAAAATGGACTTACTGGCGTTGCGCGCTCCATGCCCACCAGTGCTGCCGTCGATGTTGTCGCAAAAGAGCTTGATATTAATTGCTATGAAACCCCTACGGGTTGGAAATTTTTTGGCAATTTACTCGACGCAGAAAAAATAACACTGTGCGGAGAAGAAAGTTTTGGTACCGGTTCAAACCATGTGCGCGAAAAAGATGGACTATGGGCAGTATTATGTTGGTTAAATATTCTTGCGGTGCGCAAACAAACAGTAAGCGAAATTCTCACTGAACATTGGCAACACTTTGGCCGCCACTTTTATACCCGACACGACTATGAAGCTATTAATAGCGAATCTGCTAATGCGCTTATGAAAAATTTATTATATAACTTAGCCGATCTGGCAGAACAGCAATTTGATGAATATCAAATCACTCTAGCCGATGAATTTTGCTACACCGATCCGATTGATAGATCTATTAGTGAACATCAAGGCATTCGACTATTGTTTAAAAATAATGCTCGAATTATTTTTCGACTTTCAGGAACAGGCACAAGCGGTGCAACGCTACGTATTTATATCGAAGACTATTGCAGTGATGCAAGTCAGCATCATCAAGACACGCAAAACTACTTAAGTAAGTTAATCGGCATTGCTGAAAAAATCGCAAGTATCAAAACATATACCGGTATGAAAAACCCAACAGTGATAACCTAAGGCATACGCCAGAATAACGAATCTTTTACACCACACTGGCATACACCTCTAAAAAAATTAAAATAGTCCTTTTAATTTACCACCCAATTGTTCACCCAACTTATCAGTAATGGCACCCTTGGCTTTTTCTTGTAATTTTTCTTGTAATTTTGCTTTTGCTTCTTCAGCTGTCTTACCCAAGTATCGTTGCACACCCATTTCAGCAATCGCCGTAGTCGTTTTAGAAATAAGTATCTTTGTCACTTTCTCCGCAATTTCACCGGCTGACGCACCACCTGATGCTTTACCAATGTTATTCAATTCTATACGAGGGAGGTTTGCCGATAAATCTTTACCGCCTAATGCCGCAATCCGTGCATCAACTTCCGCACCTTCAATGACTAACTTGCGGATAATTAACTTAACCTCTTCACCACCACTTGATGCTTTATCTGACGAACTCAGCCTTGCTGTCGCTTTTTCCACATTTTTCTTCAGCACATCTAAATTAGAATCACCTTTATCATTAATTTCGTAAAAAATCTGTGGTGCCTTAATGAATACCTTATCAATGACAACCACTTTTTCAGTAATGGTTTTAGGGTCAATCGCAACCGTTACTTCACCTAAGGTAAATATTTGTTTGCGTGAAAATCCTGCAGGACTATCGACCTCTAAATTAGAAATAGTCCCTTCACCCGATGATAAGGTTAATTTAACCCCACCCACCTCGACACGCGTTTGGGTTACCTGAGTACCTGCTTTTTCAATCCCCGCTTCAACTAAACCGTCTAATGATGAAAACAAGAAGACAACCGCAGCAATGACAATAATCACCCCTGAAATCAAGATAATTTTAAGCGCTTTCATACTGTTATCCCTTTTTTATTTGTTATAAGTACCAGCCTATCTTCAACACCCTCTTCAGGTCAACAATTACCAAGCACATCACTAGGTTATTAGCCCATATTGGCTATTATGTTTCTCTCACTATAGCCGATAACTAGTCTGAGCATCACAGATTTGGATAACCATGAACGAACATGAAGATAAATTAATCGCGCTAGCCAGCATCGCGGCAGAATTACATTCAGTTATGAATGTCGCCTATGGTGTTTCTCTGGCAGCTAAGAATGCCAAAGTTATTTCTGCACAAGCAGGTGAAAAAGGACTTGGCTTCCAACCGATTACCGATTTCATTGATGAAATATCACAATTAGCCATTAATGGCGTTAACCATATCAATGAGAATGCCTTAAAACTTTCTAAAATTGCCGTTCATGAACAACGTTCATACGATGCATATAAACGCTTCCATTCTGTGATGACAAAATACCAGAAAGCAAAATATGTTGACTCATTAGAACCAGCGATGACTCGTGTAGAAACACACATGGTTGATTCATTTAAAGACTTCAAAAAAAGCATGAATGGTTTATTTCTATTACTTGAAGAAATGAACGAACATATGTTGTCAGCACGTGCAATTGCTTCCGTATCACGTATAGTTACTTCTGATGCTCAAGAATTTCGAAATAAGTTAGAAGTGGTCGCTGCTAACCTCGATAATGCGGCAGTTTTCATTAAAGATAAAATCTCTGATAGTTATAAACATCTTGATAGAGTTAAAACACTAACCCGTAAACACGCATAGTGAGTAGAAGAAATGAAAGTCACTAAAATTTTCGATGCTGGACACCAATGGTTTATGTTTGGTCGTGATCCTGAAAAGCCAGAAAGCATTATTGATACCAACCAATACATGATTGTTGCAGGCGAACGTGCCTTACTCATGGATCCAGGTGGTATCGAAGTCTTTGCTCCCATGCTTGGTGCTATTCTTCATCATGCTAAAGCCGATCAAATTACTGACTTATTTGCCTCGCACCAAGACCCTGACATTATTTCGTCATTAGGCTTATGGGATCAAGCATTACCCCAAGCGCGTTTACATGCACCGTGGATCTGGGAAGGTTTTATTCGCCACTTTGGCATGAATAATATTGAATATGTTGGTATACCGGATGAAGGTAACTCTATTAAATTAGGCTCTGTCGAATTACAATTTATCCCTGCCCATTACCTGCATGCATCAGGTAACTACCACGTCTATGATCCCGTTGCTAAAATACTCATGAGTGGTGATGTCGGTGCCGCACTAGAATCACCAGAAGGCCCTGTCTTCGTCGATGACTTTAATGAACACATCCCCAGAATGAAAATGTTCCATCAACGCTGGATGCCTTCTAATCGGGCTAAAAATGACTGGATACGACGTGTACGTGAACTCGATATAGAATACATGGCACCACAACACGGCCGCATATTCAAAGGTGATGATGTCGGGAATTTCCTCGACTGGTTTGAGCAACTTGAAGTGGGGATAGCCATTCCATCAGAAGATAATTAATCGTTATCTGCTTTCCAAATCGATAAATAATAATCTGAAAATAATAATCGACATCGGTCATTGCACTTCGCCTAGATAATCACCCTTTGGGATGATTATAAATCGGCGCTGCACAATAACCGATACCGATTATCTGGAACGCTGTCAGTAGTTAACTAGCAGCGTGACTAACCTTATAAAACAGAATCAATGACAAAGATTGCTTCACTTTGTTCGCAATGACATAAGGAGTGACGTCAGTGATAAGATGACGGCAAATTACAAGCATCCCGAAGGGTGCTTGTTCAGCCGGCATTTTATCACTGGCGGCGCGACTAACTCTACAAAACACAGCCAATGACAAAGATTGCTTCACTTCGTTCGCAATGACGAAGTATACTTATTTCTTGTAATAAGCCTGAGCCGCTTTAACCGCGTCACCACTATTGATCGGCGCATCCATATCAGTAAGAACAGCATCTAAAGATTGCAAACAGAATAAAACATTACGCTGATTCGCCGCATAACCCATCAAACCAACACGCCATACTTTACCGGCTAGTGCACCTAAACCTGCACCAATTTCAAGATCGTATTCATTTAATAAACGACTACGTACGGCAGCTTCATCAACCCCTTCCGGAATTGTCACTGAGTTTAATTGTGGCAAACGATGTTCTTCATCAACAATAAATTTCAAACCCATTGCTTCAAAACCTGCTTTTAATGCAGCATGATGATGCGCATGACGAGCCCAAGAATTTTCTAAGCCTTCTTCCTGCAGTACAACAAGTGATTCATGTAAACCATACAAGGCATTAATCGGTGCAGTGTGATGGTATGCGCGCTTGGCTCCGCCACCCCAATAACCCATTACCAAATTCAAATCTAAGAACCAGCTTTGTACTTTAGTCTTACGATTTTTAATCTTCTCTAATGCTGCTTCATTAAAACTGATTGGTGAAAGACCCGGCGTACAAGACAAACACTTTTGTGTACCAGAATAAATCGAATCAATTCCCCACTCATCCACCTTGATAGGCGTACCGGCAAGAGAAGTAACCGCATCCACAATAGTCAAACAGTCATACTTATGTGCAATTTCAACCAGTGTCTTAGCATCTGACTGTGCACCCGTTGATGTTTCTGCATGAACGAAAGCAACAATACATGCATCAGGATTTGCTTTGAGTGCTTCTTCCAATTTAACAGGGTCAACAGGCTGCCCCCATTCATCATCGACTAAAATCGCTTCACCACCACAGCGCTCAACATTTTCTGTCATGCGCATACCAAACACACCGTTGCGACAAACAACAACCTTGTCCCCTGGCTCAACCAAGTTAGCGAAACAGGTTTCCATACCAGCCGAACCTGGTGCAGAAACAGGCATGGTTAATTCGTTTTTAGTTTGAAACGCGTATTGAAGTAGCCCTTTCATGTCATCCATTAATTCAACAAACACAGGATCAAGGTGTCCAATCGTAGGACGAGACATCGCTTCGAGAATACGTGGATTCACATCAGAAGGACCGGGACCCATTAATGTGCGTTTAGGTGGATGAAATGACTTGCTACTCATGTTAATGCCTCTTAGCATGGTGGTGTAATAGTTAGTTATACGAAAGCGCGCTAGTTTGTCTTAATCAGTCAACAATTTCCAGCAATAAAGGTCTCATAGCCATGCGATTTGTACGGACATTCAATAGCTTAAGCATTAATGACATCGACATTGTCGGGGGTAAAAATGCTTCTCTTGGTGAGATGATCACTGAACTTAGCCCTCTTGGACTACGTATTCCCGATGGTTTTGCCACTACCTCCGATGCCTACTGGCACTTTCTTGACCATAATGGTCTACGTGAACCGATTACAAAACTCCTTGCCAAACTGGATGTGCGCGATGTCGTGCAACTTGCCAAAACAGGGCAACAGATACGTCATTGGTTTCTATCCGCTAACTTACCACCTGAGCTAGTGACCGAAATCACCCGAGCTTATGCTGATTTAACCCAACAATATGGCATGATTCCTGATGTCGCACTGCGGTCTTCTGCCACCGCAGAAGACCTTCCCGGTGCCTCATTTGCCGGTCAACAAGAAACCTATCTGAATGTGCATGGAATAGAGTCGGTACTAACAACCAGCCTTAAGGTTTATGCATCACTTTTTACTGATCGTGCAATCGCCTATCGTGTTGATAAAGGTTTTGAACACATGAAGGTAGCACTTTCTATCGGGGTACAAAAAATGGCGCGTTCCGATATAGGTGCATCGGGCGTGATGTTCACCCTTGATACTGAAAGTGGCTTCCGAGATGTGGTGTTAATCAATGCCGCGTATGGTCTTGGTGAGAATGTTGTGCAAGGTGCCGTCAACCCAGATGAATACCATGTATTCAAACCTAACTTAAATGAAGATCACCACCCCATTATAAAACGCCAACTAGGTGATAAAGCACTGCGGATGATTTATGACGAAACTGGTGGCATACAAAATATTGATGTTCCACTCTGTGAGCGCGAACAATTCGTCTTAAGTGAGGATGATATTGTTGACCTTGCCAAACAAGCTGTGATTATTGAACAACATTATTCAGAACATCATGGTCACCATCAACCCATGGATATCGAATGGGCAAAAGATGGTCGTGATGGGTTATTGTATATTTTACAAGCACGTCCTGAAACCATTCACAGTTCCGATGAACACTCACACTTCACTCAACATATTCTAGAAGAACATGGAGAAATACTCTGCACAGGTAAAAGTGTTGGACGCATGATTGGCAGTGGTAAGGTTCGCGTCATTCCCAATGCAAGTGATATGAATAGCCTACAGGTAGGTGAAATATTGGTGACTGATATCACCGATCCCGACTGGGAACCAATAATGAAAATCGCCTCCGCCATCGTAACAAATCGAGGTGGCCGAACTTGTCATGCTGCGATTATTGCACGTGAATTGGGTATTCCTGCCGTAGTCGGTTGTGGTAATGCCTCAACGGTTTTACAAACAGGTCAGGATGTCACCGTGTGTTGCTCTGAAGGTGACACTGGTACTATTTATAAGGGTCTACTCCCTTGGCACACCAAAACAATTAAACCATTCAAGGGTGAGCGACCCGCAACCAAACTCATGCTCAATGTTGGCGACCCTGAACAAGCGTATATACTTTCACAACTGCCTACTGATGGTGTTGGTCTAGCACGACTTGAGTTTATTATTAATCATTTTATTGGTATTCACCCGCGTGCATTATTGCAACCAGAACTGGTTGACCCAATTACCCGCACAGAAATAGAAAAGCGTTCAGCTGCCTACGACAATCCACGTAGCTTTTATATTCAGCGCCTTGCTGAAGGCATTGGCAGTATTGCCGCCGCCTTTTCACCACGACAAGTTATTGTACGTTTAAGTGATTTTAAATCTAACGAATATGCGGCCATGCCGGGTGGTGAATTTTTCGAACCCAAAGAAGAAAACCCAATGATCGGTTTTCGAGGTGCTTCACGCTACCCTTCTACGCAATTTTCCGAATGTTTCAAAATGGAATGTGAAGCGCTGGTTCGAGTGAGAAACGATATGGGCTTAAGCAATCTCGCTGTAATGATACCGTTTGCCAGAACAGTCGATGAAGCCAAGCAAGTGCTTCAACTTATGCAAGACAATGGCCTAGTGCGAGGAAAAGATGGCCTTAAAATATATCTGATGTGCGAGATCCCAGCCAACGCATTACTTGCGGATGAATTTCTTGAACACTTTGATGGTTTCTCGATTGGTTCAAACGACTTAACACAACTCACGCTTGGCGTTGATAGAGACTCATCACTGGTGAATGATTTTGATGAACGCAACCCTGCGGTATTAAAACTCATGGATATGGCAATCAGTGCCTGTAACCGTGCAGGAAAATATATTGGTATTTGTGGGCAAGCCCCTTCCGACTACCCTGAAATCACACATTGGCTAGTTAAACAGGGTATTCACTCAATTTCTTTTAATCCTGATAGCCTACCCGTTATGTTTGATATTGTCAGAGAAGCAGAAGACGAGAAAAACTGATACTACCCTGCTTGCTCAGTTTCGATTATCCTACGTCTTATGCAACAACAATCCGACACATCTGGTTATCATGGCGACCGCGAAGCGCTCACGAGTGCCCTGCAATCTGTTTTGCCCGACAATGCTGTATTAAGCCAACCCGAAACCTTAAAGGCTTACGAATGTGATGGTCTTTCCGCGTACCGTTCTACACCTTATATTGTGGTACTTCCAGAAACAGTCCAACAAGTACAACAAGTATTACAAATATGTAAACGCCTCCGTACTCCAGTGGTAGCACGCGGTGCAGGAACTGGACTTTCTGGTGGTGCCTTACCTCATAAAAAAGGAGTTTTACTGAGTCTGGCTAAATTCACTCGTATCCATGGGATTGACAAAGCCAATCGCGTCGCGCGTGTTGAACCCGGTGTGCGGAACTTAGCGATCAGTGAGGCAGCAAAGCCCTATGGACTTTATTATGCCCCTGATCCCTCATCACAAATTGCCTGCAGTATCGGCGGTAATGTGGCAGAAAACTCCGGTGGCGTACATTGCTTGAAATACGGCTTAACCGTTCACAACATACAACAAATTAAAATGATCACCTTTGATGGTGAACTTCATACCATTGGCGGCTCAGGGCTCGATGCAGCGGGATATGACTTGCTCGCACTGATGACAGGTTCTGAAGGTTTACTTGGTATTATTATTGAAGTTACCGTTAAACTATTACCTCTACCAGACACGGTTCAAGTATTACTTGCCTCATTTAATGATATTGCCGATGCCGGCAACTCTGTTGCCAATATCATTGCACAAGGTATCATTCCAGCAGGACTTGAACTCATGGACAATGCCGCCATTCGCGCTGCAGAAGATTTTGTGCATGCCGGTTATCCTATAGATGCAGCTGCCGTTCTCATTTGCGAGATAGATGGCACACTTGATGATGTTAACGAACAAGTTACCCGTGTTAGCGAACTATTAAAATTGTCTGGCGCCAATGAAATACGTATCGCAGACAATGAATCAGCGCGTCAAAAAATGTGGGCGGGACGTAAAGCTGCTTTCCCTGCCGTTGGTCGAATTAGCCCTGATTACTATTGTATGGATGGCACAATCCCCCGACACCAACTCGCCGCGGTACTTACACGCATTACTGAACTCTCTAATGAATATGGTCTGCGTGTTGTAAATGTTTTTCATGCCGGTGATGGTAACCTGCACCCACTAATTCTTTACGATGCAAACATTGAAAATGAATTAGCACATACTGAAGAATTAGGCGGTAAAATATTACAAGCCTGTGTTGATGCCGGTGGCTCCATAACAGGCGAACACGGTGTCGGCATCGAGAAACTCGACGCAATGTGTATGCAATTTAATGCTGCTGAATTACAACAACTGCATGATGTTAAACACGCCTTTGATCCCGATGGATTACTTAACCCCGGCAAAGCAATCCCTACATTACATCGCTGTGCTGAATTTGGTGCCATGCATGTTCATCACGGTGAAGTGGCTTTCCCTGAGCTGGAACGCTTTTAAATTATGTTGAGCAACCACCGCCATACCGCCACAATATTCGGTTTATTGTTTGCTTTAATCAGCATTACAAACTCTGCCGTCAGTAGCAGCAAAGGTATTGTTGGGAGTATTGACCCAAGCACTGGTCTATATACCGCCATAGACAAAAGCTTCCAAGTCACTCTGCCAATTAAAGGCACCCGACGTTATGTTATTAACGCTATTACCGACATAGTAACAACCCGCGGAACACTTATTTTCATTGAACCAAAGAAAAATGCCGGCACTTACCGCCTGGAAACAAGTAATGCGGTCATAACAAGCGAAAGAACCGGTAATTTTACAGAAGCTAGCACCAAAACATTTGACTGGTATCGTCGTCTTGCCATTCGTTCATACCGAGGTAATCTAATCAAATTAATTTCTCAACCATTTAAAATTAATGGCCGGCAAGGTGCATCAATTATTTTCAAACAAGCGTCTACTGAGAAAACTGGCCCGCGTTTTCATCTTTTCTATCTTGTCGATTTCAACGATAAGCTCGCTTTTGTTTGGACCGACATTCCTCTTGATAAAGATGATCTGAATATAGAAGACAACATTATTACTGGTAAGGCTGAACAAGCTAAAAAAAGTATCGCCATACTTCGTTCATTACATTTTGAATAGCGTATTATTATGTCATTAGATCTTAGCCATGAACTCCAACAACAACTTGAACACTGCATTGATAACAATATCGCCGTCAATATTTGTGGTCATGGCAGTAAGCAGTTTTATGGTAGAAGAATTGATTCCTCACTTGAATGTCTCGATATAAGTAAACATCAAGGTATTATTTCATATCAGCCCACCGAATTAGTTATAACGGCAAGAAGCGGCACACCCATCAGTATGATTGAAACGGTATTGGCTGAAAAAAATCAAATGTTGGCATTTGAACCGCCTCAATTTAATGGCAAAGGCAGTCTTGGTGGCATGGTTGCCTGTGGGCTATCAGGGCCTGCTCGCCCTTTCGCTGGAGCAGTCCGCGATGCTGTCTTAGGCGTTAACTGCATCAATGGCAAAGCCGAAAAATTAGTGTTTGGTGGTCAGGTCATGAAAAATGTTGCAGGTTACGACATTTCACGTTTAATGACCGGTTCAATGGGAACACTGGGGGTACTACTTGATGTATCGATAAAAGTTATGCCAAAACCTGAGCAAGACATAACCCTTGTGCTAGAACAAGATATTCACCAATCGTTAGCCACTTGGGAAAAACTAGGCAATCAGGCGTTAGTCATCAGCGCTAGTTGCCAGCTTGATGATCAATTGTATATTCGCCTATCAGGTAACCATGCTGCTGTACGCCATGCCCAAACTATTATCGGTGGAACAGAATACCCCAAAAGCTCGCGATTTTGGCAACAATTTCGCGATCATGAATTGGAATTCTTTAACAACCCACGCCCACTGTGGCGGTTGTCTCTAGCGCCAGCTACCATGCCATTGAATATTCATGGCAGCACATTAACAGATTGGGCTGGTGCACAACGTTGGGTAAAAACCGATGAAACGGCAGATATCATCCGTCAACTTTGTGCATCTCACGGCGGACATGCCACCTTGTTTAATCCAACCGATAACAGCATTGAGGCTTTCCATCCATTAAAAGCCGGTGTTGCGATTCTACATAAGCAGTTAAAACAGGCTTTTGACCCTGCCGGTATTCTCAACCCACTGCGCATGACGGTAGATTATTAATATGCAAACATTGATTCATAAAAGCTTGAAGAAACACCCTGCTATTGAACAGGCGAACAATATTCTGCGTAACTGTGTGCACTGTGGTTTTTGTAATGCAACCTGCCCCACTTATCAATTATTAGGTGATGAACTGGATGGCCCTCGGGGACGAATTTACTTAATTAAGCAACTTATTGAAACTGGCACGTGCACAGATAAAACTCGCGCACATTTAGACCGCTGTCTAACTTGTCGAAGCTGTGAAACAACCTGTCCATCAGGCGTTGAATATGGGCAACTACTTAGTATTGGACGCGAGCTTGCAGAAAAAAATAGCCCTCGTAAATTTTACGACAGTCTATTGCGCCGCCTACTTCGTTTAGTTATTCCATACCGCCAACGTATTGGTTTTATCGTTACTATTGCGTTAAAAATAAAACCATTTCTCCCCGCATCCACACAACGACAATTACCTACACAAGTACGCCATGACGTATTATTAACAACACATCAACGCCACGTTATTTTGCCAATGGGTTGTGCGCAAGATGCCTTTGCAGCCGATATTAATATTGATTGCCAAACCATACTAGATCATCTCGGTGTTACTGCCATCGAAATTAATTCCGACACCTGTTGCGGCGCAATGAGTGAACACATGTCTCAATCATCTGAGGCTAAAATATTTATGAAAAAAAATATCGATGCGTGGTGGCCAAGTATTGAAAATGGTGCCGAAGCCATTGTCAGTACGGCTAGCGGCTGTGGTGTCATGATTAAGGATTATGGTCAATTGCTTGCCAATGATACCAATTATGCTAAAAAGGCAGTACGCGTTTCAAAACTATGCGTTGATATTAGTGAATTCCTCTCAAAAGAAGATTTATCTGCATTTAAAAGCACTCAATCTAAACGGATTAGTTTCCACGCCCCCTGCACCTTGCAACATGGACAAAAAATCACAGGCAAGGTCGAGTCCTTGCTTGAGCAGGTTGGCTATGATCTTATTGAATATAACGATGCTCATTTATGTTGTGGTTCAGCAGGAACTTATTCAATTTTACAAAAAAATATTTCAAAAAAGTTACTTAACAATAAGCTTGGCAACCTTTTACAGTCACAGCCAGATATTATTGCTACCGCCAATATTGGCTGCCTGTTACATATGCGTAGCGGCACAAACACACCTGTAAAACATTGGTTGCAACTTATTAACCCGAGCAAGGATTAGCAACATGTCAATTATTATTGAATGCGAAGAACTAGCCACGCGTTTAACTGAAGAAAACTTAATTATTATTGATCTTTGTAATAATAAAACCTGGCAACAAGTTCATATTCCTGGTGCTGTACATATTGATTACCCTGCTATTACTCGCGTTGAAAAACCGGTGATGGGCTTACTACCTGATGCCAGTAAATTCTCTCAATGTCTTGCCGCTATTGGCGTAAACAACCATAGCCATATTGTTGCCTATGATGATGAAGGGGGAGGTAAAGCAAGCCGGTTACTCTGGACGCTTGATGCCTATGGTTTTGAAAATTATTCGTTATTAAATGGTGGGCTGATGGCATGGCTCAATGAAGGCTGGCAAGTAGAGAATACATTACCCGCAATAAAAATTGGTGATTTTCACCTTGAAGGCATACTCAGTGCAGCAGTTTCACCACGAGAAGAAGTGCTTGCTAATCTTGAAAATGATCAAGTACAACTACTCGATGCCCGTAGCCCTGCGGAATACAATGGTGAAAAGAAATTTTCCGCAAGAGCAGGACACATTCCCGGCGCAATCAACTTTGACTGGATGGAGCTCATGGATCCTTCTCGTCATGGGCGCTTAAAAACACCTGAACAACTTAAACAAAGCTTAACTGAACGTGGTTTTTCTAATGACAAACACATTACCTGTTACTGCCATACCCATCATCGCTCGGCATTAAGCTATGTCATGCTTAAATCACTAGGTTATAAAAATATCAGTGGCTACCCTGGATCTTGGTCAGACTGGGGTAACAATAGTGAAACACCTATTGAATAAGTAAGCTTGGATAATATTGTTTAAGAAAATCGAGGTCATCCGGTCTATCTATATCACGCTGCATTGCCGTTTCCTGCCAACGAATACCCGCTTGTTGTAAACGTTCACGCGTAACAGATAGCACCTTATCAGTGCCCCATGGAATATCTACAAATACACTCTCAATATCAATAGACAATCCAATCAAAACATAGCCACCATCCATCGCCGGAGCCAACACAACCTCTGATCCAGATTGAAGTGTCTCTATTGCATCACTGATAATACTTACATCCAAATCAGGACAATCCGAACCAATAATGATCACTATAGTAAATTCTTTTAATGATTCTTTAACTGCCAATAACATTCGCTCACCCAAATCACTGCCTTGTTGTTGACGTAATGGCATTGAATATTGTTGTGCCAATTTTTTTATAGTCGAATGCTGAATATCTGTGGACCATAACTGTGTTTGCCAATGAATATGCTGAACACGTGAAAGGCAGTGTTTCAATAAATTCTCGTGTACACGGCATGCTTGTTGTAAAGATAAAAAAGGAGCTAAACGTGTTTTAACTTTCCCCTCAACCGGTGGCTTTGTGAAAACACAGACACATACCGTCGTCATTTAGACGCTCGATTATATCGTTCAGCAAGTACAACCGGACTTACACCAAAGAAATAACGACAACGCAGTGACCACATCATAAAAATAGTACGAATAATGCCGTTCTCACGCCAGCGTCTATTTGATGTCGTCACTATGTCTGTTAAACACACCGGGGGGGAGAGTTTCTTCAAATATCGACTCAGTGTTATATCTTCCATAAGTGGTATTTCAGGAAAACCACCCACCTGATTAAAATGTGATTTTGCTACAAACATTGCCTGATCACCCGTTGCTATACCTGTTAATCGCGAACGTTTATTCATAAACCAAGCTATCAATCGGTATAAAATATACTGCCCTGAAAGATTCACATCAAAATGTCCCCACTGGGCACCGGAACGAAATACTGTTTGGAGTGATTGCATGGCTGTACCGGGAAGTTGCGTATCCACATGAAGAAATAGAAACCAACCATGCTTTGCATGCACCGCGCCCTTGTTCATTTGTGTAGCGCGACCAATTTCAGAACAAACAACCTGATCAACATAAGGCATAGCAAGCTTAACGCTATCGTCGTGACTACCACCATCAACGACAATAACTTCATGCCCTAATTGACGAAGATATTGCAAGGATACAAGCTGTTTCAATAAATTATTCTGCTCATTAAGAACAGGAATAATAATAGTACACAGAATTTGTTCAGCCACTCAGTGCTCCACCACAACTGCTACCTTGCCCAGCGGTACAACCATAGCAATGATCAGCAATCGCAATCGCTTGACCTTCTACATCAATATTCATTAAATCTGATAAATGAACCTTGTTTTCATTACCTGCAAACGGCATATCCAGCATCTGGTTAAAATCGCAATCATAAACATAAGCCTGCCAATCAACACTCAACATACTTCGACACATGACGGCACTAAGATTCTCAGACTGATAAGAGTGCTTTAACAAATTCAAGTACTCTTCAAACAGCCTTTTTGAAATCAACATACTGCCAAAACGCTGAATTGGCATATTGGTTAAGGTCAACAAGTGATTAAAGCGAATACCATACTCATCAAATAAGTGTTTTTTATAATCCATTTCTAATTGTTGCTGTGCCGGTGGTAAGTTCGGCCCTTGGGGGTTAAACACCAATTTAAGCATTAAGTCTGTCCCTGACTGCCCATAACCCAGAGCATTCAATTGTTGCAAACCGGCTAGGCTAGGTTCAAAAACCCCTTTGCCACGCTGCTGTTCCACATTCTCTTTCATGTAGCAAGGCAATGAGGCAACCACCTCAACCTTATTCTCAGCAAGAAATTCGGCTAAATCTTCTTGGTTTGGTTCTTCAAGAATCGTTAAATTACAACGGTCAATAACATGCACGCCCATTGCACGAGCCCGTTTGACCAGTTCACGAAAAAAAGGATTCAATTCCGGTGCCCCACCCGTTAAATCCAAGGTAGTGATAGATTTATTCGCTAAAAACTCAAGAACCAAGTTAATACCGTCTTCACCCATTGCTTCTGTTCGATTAGGACCGGCATTAACATGGCAATGTAAACATTGCTGATTACAGCGATAACCCAAATTTACCTGAAGCGTGGTTAATTGAGACCGTTTTAATAAAGGAAAGTTACTCTCTTTTAATAGAGGATACGTGGCGAGCATTGCATACCTGCTTAGAAATGTTTCTTATTTGTTACATAATTTAGATTAAGACTAATCAGAACCCATTCTATACTGAATGTGAAGCTAATTTACTCATTTTTATCTTCAATAATCACACAAGAAAATACAGCTTATTCCAATGCTTTTTCCTACCCCCCAATAACCCATCATAATGAAAAATATAATTATTTATTTCAATAACTTATATTTAGTACGTCATTTATCTCTTAAACTCATAAACAACACTCTCTGAAACACTATTCTTTCACAAATAGCTCTAAAGATTTGAAATGATGTGTCGATATCCCCTATGAAGGCCATCAAGGAGATATACATGAGTGACGAAACGAACGACGTACAAATGATTAATTGCCACGATTCACTCGATATCTCAGTAGTTGGAACACTTGGTGACGAACTCAAGGTCGCTCTCGATAGTGGTCAAGCTGTTCAACTACAAGCCAATGATGTTGGCAAAGCCGATGCAGCGGCACTGCAATTATTATGCGCATTCTTTTTAGATGCCCAAGTACACGGAATAAATATTGAGTGGATTGAACCCAGCGATGAATTGCGACGAGCTGCGTCAGCAACGGGTTTATCTGAACACCTAGGTTTACAAGAAATGCCCCTTCACTAAGGGCACCTGTTTTATTTAAGGAGAACAAAATGGCAAGTATCCTTGCAGTTGATGATTCGGCGTCGATGCGTCAAATGGTAACGTTTACACTAAAAGGCGCAGGTTATGATGTAACTGAGGCAAAAGATGGGCAGGAAGCACTTCAAATTGCTAAATCAAATAGCTATAACCTCGTGATCACTGATATCAATATGCCCAATATGGATGGCATCACACTAACAAAAGAGTTACGCGCCCTACCTGCATATAAATTCACCCCTATTCTTACACTCACAACAGAATCATCTGGTGATAAAAAAATGGCGGGGAAACAAGCGGGTGCGACAGGCTGGATTGTTAAACCTTTTAATCCCGATCAACTGCTTGCCACTGTGAAAAAAGTTCTAGGGTAACGAGAATATGAGCATCGATATGCAGCAGTTCCACCAGACATTCTTCGAAGAAAGCTTCGAAGGGCTGGACATTATGGAAAATGAATTACTCAATCTCGATGTGGGTAATGCTGATAATGAAGTCATCAATACTATTTTTCGTTCTGCTCATTCAATTAAAGGTGGCAGTGGTACATTTGGCTTCACTGCTGTGGCTGAATTCACCCACGTTGCTGAAACATTGCTTGATGAAATGCGCGATGGTGTACGTCAGGTCACACAAGAATCTGTGGGTGTTTTACTCAAATCAGTAGATGTTATGCGCGATATGCTGACTGCACTAAGTGAAGGCGGCGAAATGGATGCCGACAATACCGCCTCAGTGCAAATGGAACTTGAACAATTACTAGGTACTCAAGGTGCTGTCGCATCAACAACTGATGAGACAGCTTCAGACGATGGTAATTCTGAAGGATGGCTAATCTCATTCCGACCTCACGTTGAAATGTTACGAACAGGCAATGATCCTGTACGAATGCTTTACGCACTAGCAGAACTCGGTGAAATAAAAACCAAGGCTGATATTTCAGATATCCCCGCTTTCGTTGACCTCAACCCTGAAGATTCATTCATAGGTTGGGAAATCATACTTAAAGGTGAGATTAAAAAAGAAGACATTACTGAGGTATTTGATTGGGTTGAAGATGAATGTGATTTAAACATACAACCTCTATCAAATAATTCAGAAACAAATACTAAAGAACCAAGCACTGAAACGGCTGCTGTTACAAATACACCAGCGACAACGACGGACAAACCAGTTCCAGTTAACCCAAAGAAATCAACACCCAAGAAAAACACTGAATCCGCATCAATTCGTGTAGGTATTGATAAAGTCGATGAAATCATCAACCTCGTTGGCGAACTAGTCATTACTCAAGCTATGTTAGGTCAAGTTGGTAGTGAAATATGCAATGATGATAATCATAGCTCGGTACAAACGGAAAAACTTTTAGAAGGTCTTGCACAATTAGAACGTAATACACGTGAAATTCAAGAAAGTGTAATGCGAATTCGCATGTTACCTATTAGCTTTGTGTTTAGTCGTGTGCCACGTTTGGTTCATGACTTATCAGGAAAACTAAACAAGAAAGTTAATCTTGTCACACTTGGCGAAGGCACTGAATTAGACAAAACAGTCATGGAAAAAATTGGTGATCCTATGGTTCACTTAGTTCGTAATGCACTCGATCATGGCATCGAAACACCTGAACAACGACTGGCAGCAGGGAAATCTGAAACAGGGACATTGACGCTGAATGCCTACCACAAAGGTGGCAATATTGTTATAGAGTTATCCGATGATGGCGCAGGTATTAATAAAGAACGCGTGCTCAATAAAGCGCGGGCTAACGGCTTAGTGGCTGAAAATGAAACACTTACTGATGATGCTATTAATGACCTTATTTTTCACCCTGGCCTTTCTACAGCAGAAGCATTAAGCGATGTATCTGGGCGTGGTGTCGGCATGGATGTTGTTCGGAAAAACATTAAGTCACTCGGCGGCAGTGTTCGAGTAAATTCAACCGAAGGGTTTGGTGCCACATTTACCATTCAATTACCTCTCACACTCGCAATTCTTGATGGGCAACTTGTCAAAGTGGGTACTGAAACTTACGTAGTCCCGCTTATTTCTATTATTGAATCAATACAAGTTAAATCAGAAAATTTAAGCGGCATTGCTGGTAAGGCTGAATTGTACAAATTGCGTGATGAATACATTCCAATTATCCGCGCACATAATGTCTTTGGCATGGAAGACACCAACACATCACTTGATGACCGTCTCATGGTCGTTGTCGAAGGTGATGGAACCAAGGCAGGTATTATCGTTGATGACCTGCTTGCCCAACAACAAGTTGTGATTAAAAGTCTTGAAACAAATTACCAACGTGTCGAAGGCTTATCCGGTGCAACTATCCTCGGTGACGGAACCGTTGCGTTGATTCTGGATATTTCAGGCGTCATCGACATGTTTAAAACACTTAACACCCCCATTCCACCTGCCCCAATCAATCCAGATGGGAATGGCAGTGATATCGCCGACCAAGCGGCATAAGGAGAACTTGCATGAGCACAACGGCTACTGAACTTAATTCAATTATCAGCTCTGAACTAGATTCGGATGCAGATCAATTTCTAACCTTTGTTTTAGGTTCTGAAGAGTATGGCGTCGATATTTTACGGGTTCAAGAAATTAAAGGTTGGGATTCGGTAACGCCTATACCTAATACACCAGAATATATTAAGGGTGTTATTAACCTGCGTGGCACTATCGTCCCTATCGTCGATCTGCGTCAACGTTTCAATATGCCTGAAATTGAATATGGTCCAATCACTGTTGTGATTGTTCTAAAAATTGAATGCGCAGATCGTGACCGTATTATGGGAATCGTAGTAGACGGAGTTTCTGATGTTTATGACGTACCACCAGAAGAAATGAAGGATGCACCTGATTTTGGCAGTGTTGTCGATACTGAATTTGTACGCGGTTTAGCAACGGTAGAAGAGAAGATGATCATCATTCTAGATATCGACCACTTATTATCCGGTAACGAAATGCAAGCAACCGATAAATTAGGTGCATAAAAGGTAAATAACTGAGGGCATGCGTGTGATTGCAGTAATGAACCAGAAAGGCGGTGTAGGTAAAACAACGACAACGTTGAATCTTGCTCATGCGCTTGCTATATCTGGGAAAAAAATCACTGTCATCGACATGGATCCTCAATCACACCTTACTGCTAGCTTTGGAGCTGAACTTCAAGAACAGGCTGGGATTGATAGTGTCTTAATGGGTGATAACAATCTTGATGATGTAAAAATCAACATTCGCGAGAATATTGATCTTGTCCCCGCAGGCTCAAGACTGGGTGAGCTTGAGCAAATTGCTATTGGTGGAGCTAAACGTGGCTGGTTATTACATGACGCATTACAAAATGAGTGCAACCAAGACTATGTTTTTATTGACTGTCCTCCTTCTTCCGGCATGTTGACAATGAATGCCCTGCTTGCCGCAAAAGAAATGTTGATTCCTGTATCAGGCGACTATCTTGCATTGCATGGTCTTTCACGATTACTTAATATTTTAAAACATGTTGAAGACAGACTAAAGCATGTTACTAAAAAATGGTTAGTTGTTACGCGTTTCCATTCGCGTCGAAAATTAGCCCAAGAAGTTCACAGTAAATTATTAAATTACTTCCCTGGACAAGTGCTCGCAACAGCCATTAGAGAAAATGTTTCTTTAGCTGAAAGCCCAAGTTATGGGAAAACCATCTTTGAATATAAAAAATCTTGCAATGGCGCTCAGGATTATCGTGATCTTGCCGATGACTTACTCAAAGGACGCACATTTAAATGATTAATCTAAAAACAGCTTCATTTCATCGCGACACATCACCCGTGAAGAATAAAATTTTAAAGAGAAAGATGTACAAGAAGCATCGGTCAAATATTCATAAGTGTCCGGTTAACACGTTAATCACCAGTATCTTTTCAGGTATTGCCTGGAACGGCTAGCCATAGGAAGCGGAGACACAACAATGGCAACGAAGAAACAATCAAAAATGGGTTATGACCCTTTAGCGTGGATGAAGGAAGAGATAGAAGAGCCTGCGCCGAAGCAAAAATCTATTAAGAAGAGAACGGTAAAAAAACAGATCAAGGAAGTGAGTTATGTCTCTCCGCTTGGCCTTAATGTTGAATTGCTTGAGTCGTCATTTGATGTGCTCGCTCTTAATGCCAATAAACTGGCAAAACGATTTTATGAAGAGCTTTTCGCTCGCTACCCTGCAGTTAAACCAATGTTTGCCAATACCACGCCGGTTAAACAACAAAAGAAATTAGTCGCAGCGTTAGTTCTTGTTGTAAAAAGTCTGCGAACACCTGAGGCGCTCGTGGATGTTTTAACCAACCTCGGTGCAAAGCACCAAGACTATGGCGCAGAACCTGCTCATTACGAAGCAGTTGCGTCAACAATGCTCGACGTTATGGAAGAATTCGCCGGAGACTTATGGACCGACGAAGTACAATCAGCATGGCAAAAGGCACTTGAAACAATCGCAACCACAATGCTTAACGGATATAAGGATTCAGAGGAAACCACCATGGCAAATACACAGTCAACAGAAACAGAAAACAATGATGAACTAACAATGATGCGTTCTGCCATTGATGGAGCAGCAACTGCAATTATGATGATCGATCGTGATTTTAAAATCACCTATGCTAACGCATCAACGATCAAGATATTAAAAGATAACGAAGAAGAGCTAAAAAGTGTTTTTCCTGGTTTTTCAGCTGATAATGTCATTGGTGGAAATATTGATACATTCCATAAGAACCCAGCACACCAACGCCAATTATTATCTAACCCAAATAACTTACCATATAAAACAGATATCCAAGTTGGCCCGCTTACATTTGCATTAAATGTCACTGCTCAAATTACAGATGATGGTGAATATATCGGTAACTCTCTCGAATGGAGCGATGTTACAGAAATACGCAAAAAAGAAATTGAAGTCTCGCGCTTAATGTCCGCAGTTGATGGGGCAGAAGCAAACTTAATGTTATGTGATGCTGATTTAAACATTACATTTGCAAACCCAGCTGTAGTTGAAATGTTGCGTAAACGTCAAACTGAACTTCGCCAAATTTGGCCTAGTTTAGATGTAAACAATCTAATTGGCACATGTATTGATGGTTTCCATAAAAACCCTGCACATCAACGTGCCCTACTCTCTGATCCAGCCCGCTTACCAGCCACAGCTGAAATTGAAGTCGGTGGTTTATCGTTCACAGTCAATGCAACCATGATTACCGGCCCAAGCGGTGAATACATGGGTAACATGGTGCAATGGTCTGATATCACAGAACAGAAAGATGCTGAAAAACAAATTCAATCACTCATCAATTCTGCCATTAGTGGACAACTAGATACTCGAATTGATCACAATAGCTATACTGGGTTCATGAAGAGCTTGGGCGAAGGTATCAATAATTTAATGGATGCTGTCGTTGACCCATTAAAAGATGGTATGGACGTAATGAAAGCTCTCTCTTCTGGTGATTTAACAAGATCGATGGATGGTGAGTATGAAGGTGAATTTGCTATTCTTAAAGAATCTATCAATGGCACGGTTACTAACCTAATTGATGTGGTCGGTAATATTCGCGAGTCAAGTGCAAGCATTGCCACAGCGAGCAGTGAAATTTCACAAGGCAATATCAACCTAAGTCAGCGTACTGAAGAACAGGCTTCAAGCCTTGAAGAAACTGCATCAAGCATGGAAGAATTAACCGGTACAGTGAAGCAAAATGCGGATAATGCACGTCAAGCTAACCAGCTTGCAGCCGGCGCACGCGACCAAGCAGAAAAAGGTGGCTCGGTTGTAAGTAATGCAATTGATGCCATGAGTGAAATTAACACTGCCAGTAAAAAAATTGCTGACATTATTAGTGTCATTGATGAAATCGCCTTCCAAACTAACCTACTTGCACTAAATGCTGCTGTTGAAGCCGCACGCGCAGGAGAGCAAGGTCGTGGTTTCGCTGTCGTCGCAAGCGAGGTTCGCAATCTAGCACAACGTAGTGCTGGTGCCGCTAAAGAAATTAAGTCATTGATTAACGATAGTGTCGAAAAAGTCGATGAAGGTAGCCGCTTAGTTAATGAGTCAGGTCAAACCCTTGATGAAATTGTCGGTGCAGTTAAGAAAGTAAGTGACATTATTGCTGAAATTGCAGCAGCAAGCCTTGAACAATCAACCGGTATTGAACAAGTTAACCAGACTGTTTCACAAATGGATGAGGTTACTCAACAAAATGCAGCGCTTGTAGAAGAAGCCGCCGCCGCAAGTGAGTCACTTGATGAACAGGCCCGCGAACTTGACCAACTAATGAACTACTTCAAACTCAGTGCAGGTAGTGCTAATCGTAGTGTTGCACCTCGAGCACCGGCTGCAGCTCCTGCTCAACGCAGTCCTGCACCTCGCCCTGTTGCACGTGCTACATCTACACCAGCACCGTCATCATCTGGTGGCAATGATAGTGAATGGGAAGAATTCTAAGGAGATAACAATATGGATGTCTCCTCCCTTGAGGAAATGCGTGATTTTACATTAACGGAAAAAGACTTTAATAGAATCCGTAAACTGGTTATTGAACATACGGGCATCTCATTATCCGATGCTAAACGTAACTTAGTTTATGGTCGCTTAGCAAAACGTTTACGTAAAGTTGAAATCGGCGACTTCGGAAGCTATATACAGCTTCTCGAAAGTCCTGCCGGTGAGAGTGAATTAGCCCATTTCACTAATGCAATAACGACTAACCTCACCTCATTTTTTCGTGAGAATCACCACTTTGATTTCTTAAAATCAACAGTGCTACCCGGTTTATTACGAGAGAATTCTGATACCAAAAGGATTAGGGTCTGGTCTGCTGGCTGCTCAACTGGCGAAGAACCGTATAGTATCGCCATGGCAATTCGTGAAGTCATTCCTGAATCAAAGAAATGGGATATAAAAATCCTTGCCACTGATTTAGATACAAATGTATTAGCGCATGCGAGTTCAGGTGTTTATACCTTAGAACGCCTTAATAATGTTAGTGATGCCCGAATGAAGAAATGGTTCCTTCGTGGTAAAGGTAAAAATGAAGATTCAGTAAAGATACGACCAGAATTACAAGAATTAATTAGCTTCAAACAACTTAACTTAATGAAAGATTGGCCAATGAGGAACCAATTCGACATTATCTTTTGTCGTAACGTGGTTATCTACTTTGACAAGCCAACTCAAAAAATTCTCTTTAAACGTTATCATGGCGTACTTAGAGATACAGGTCATATGTTTATTGGTCATTCTGAAACAATGTTTAAAGTAAGTGATGATTTTAATTTAATCGGTAACACAACTTATACAAAGAAGTATTAGAATGGGTCGCGCGGTAACCAAGTTAAGTACTATTAGAAAGAAACCGGGACCAACACCACCACCGACACTTCCTGAATTCACCCATATAAATCGTTATTGGGACAAAACCTCCGACAAACATGTTGCAAAAATTCTTCCTGGCGAATATTACGTTACTACCCATGAAGAATTAATAACCACTGTACTCGGCTCTTGTGTCTCAGCATGCATCAGAGATCCACTATTTGGAATAGGTGGTATGAATCACTTCATGTTACCTGCCAACAAAAGAGAAGATGCTAGCCAATGGGGTAACGATTCTATTAGTGCTGCTACGCGCTATGGTAATTTTGCAATGGAACATCTCATTAATGGCATTCTTACCAATGGTGGTCGCCGCAAGAACCTTGAAGTAAAAATATTTGGTGGTGGTCGCATTATCAGCAAGATGACTGATATTGGAATTAACAACATTAATTTTGTTCGAGAGTACATTGAAACTGAAGCATTAAATTTAATTGCTGAAAATGTAGGTGATATTTACCCACGAAAAATTATGTACGACCCGAAAACGGGCAAAGTAAAAATGAAAAAACTTCGCTCACTACACAACGATACTATTATCTCGCGTGAAGACAGTTACCTTAAAGAAATACACACAGAGCCGGTTACTGGCGAAATTGATCTTTTTTAACTAATTATGGCAATACCAAAAGAGCAAACTATGGCTGCAAAGAAATCTAAATCAACGGTTCTTATTATTGACGACTCAGCATTAGTTCGCCAAATGCTCACTGAGATCCTAAATAATGATCCACGCCTAGAAGTTATTGGTGTCGCTGCTGATCCATACATTGCACGAGATAAAATAAAGCAATTAAAACCCGACGTGCTCACACTCGATGTTGAAATGCCAAAGATGGATGGTATTACCTTCCTGTCTAATTTGATGCGACTTCATCCAATGCCCGTCATCATGGTTTCATCACTCACAGAAAAAGGTGCTGAAGTTACATTACAAGCATTAGAAATTGGTGCTATTGATTTTGTTGCCAAACCTAAAATTGATGTGCAACATGGATTAAAAGAATATGCAGATGAACTCTGCGATAAAGTTGCTGGCGCTGCCGGTGCCAAAATCCTTGATACATGGAAGCCTACCGCGGCCCTTTCAGTTGAAGCTATTACTAAACATTCAACTGATGAAGTAATTAGTAAAAAGGCACCGCGCAAACTTAAAACAACTGAAAAAATTATTGCCATCGGTGCATCTACTGGCGGCACAGAAGCAATTAAAGAATTGCTCATCAGAATGCCGGCAGACTCACCAGGTATTGTCATCACTCAACATATCCCTGAAGCCTTTAGTAAACCTTTTGCAGCAAGAATGGACAAGAACAGTGCCATGACTGTTTTTGAAGCGACTGATGGACAACAGATACTACCTGGGCATGTTTATATTGCGCCCGGTGATCAGCATTTAATTGTAGAACGTAGTGGTGCACGCTACATAATCAAACTCAATGATGGCCCTCCCGTCAATCGTCACCGCCCTTCTGTGAATGTTATGTTTAGATCCGTCGCACAGAATGTTGGCACTAATGCCATTGGTGTGATGTTAACCGGTATGGGGGACGATGGTGCAAGCGGTATGAAGGAAATGCATGACAACGGCGCACACACTATTGCACAAGATGAAAAAACCAGTGTTGTCTGGGGCATGCCAGGTGAAGCTGTCAAACATGGCGGTGTAGATGAGATTGTTCCTCTACACAACATAACAAATAAATTAATTGCACTCACTTCAGAATAATTCAAGGTTCTCAATACAATTATGAGCATAACAACAACAACTACTAACAACATTACTCAAATTATTGTTTCTGATCGATTCAATTACAACGTTCACAATGAATTTCGTGCAGCATATAAAAATACACCTAAAGAAACACAGTTCATTGTTGATATGAACCGTACTACCTATTTAGATAGTTCCGCCCTAGGCATGTTGTTATTACTACGTGATCATGTCGATGAAAGATCAGATAAAATATCAATTATCGGTTGTAATCCTGAAATAAAGCAAATATTAGAAATGTCGAATTTTACTGATCTCTTTGATATCTCTTAAGATAAGTGGCGCCCCCGAGACGATTCGAACGTCCGACCTAACCCTTAGGAGGGGTTCGCTCTATCCAGCTGAGCTACGGGGGCATCGCTGTATAGTATAATAATTTTAACTGATATTCGCGAAATACTTCGGTGAACTATCTTTTGACCAATTTTCGAGCAGTTCTTCAGCATCTTTCAGGTTGATCGGTTTACTGAAAAAGAAACCTTGTACATATTCACATTGTCTTGATTGCAATAACATCAACTGTTCTGCATCTTCAACACCTTCAGCGACAACCGCCAAACCAAGACTATGTGCCATAGAAATAATTGCGCTAACAATATTCGCATCACCATCATTGGTAGCAATATCATTAACAAAAGAACGATCAATCTTGAGCGTGTTAATAGGAAATTTTTGCAAATAACTTAAAGAAGAATAACCCGTTCCAAAATCATCAATCGCAATAGCAACACCCATACTGCTTAACTTAGATAATGTGGTTGCCGCTTCTTCTGCATTACGCATAATGGTACTTTCAGTTAATTCCAATTCAAGATAGTTAGGTGACAATTCTGTTTCATCTAAAATGTTTTTTACCACGCTAGCAATATTCTCATCTTCAAATTGAATTGACGAAAGGTTAACTGCCATTGACACATTACCAAAACCTTGTTTATGCAGTAATACACAGGTTTGGCATGCTTTACGCAACACCCACCGTCCAACTTGTTCGATCATGCCGGTTTCTTCCAGCAAGGGAATAAATTCAATTGGCGACACAACGCCTAATTCAGGATGCGCCCATCTTAATAATGCTTCAAAACCAATTATGTCATGTGTATTTAAATCGATTTGAGGCTGGTATAAAAGAAAAAACTCTTCTCGTTCTAATGCTTTACGTAATGAAGATTCAAGGTTAAGTCGATACAGAGACTGCGCATTCATTTTAGATTCATAAAAACGATAGGTATTACTACCGCTTTCTTTAGCATGATGAATAGCCACATCGGCATTTTGTACTAACAGTTCTGGCTGTTCTCCATCACTAGGAAAAATACTGACACCGATACTTGAAGTAATAAATAATTCATGATCATCTATATAATAGGCTTGTGATAATGAACCGATAATTTTTTCAATGATTCTAGGGATGTCATCTGTTTGTTGCACATCTTCAAGAAGAATGGCGAATTCATCATCACCTAGTCTTGCCACCGTATCGCCATCTCGGGTGCTCGATAATAATCGGCCACCCACTGCCTGCAGCATATGGTCGCCACAATCAAAACCGAGGGTTTCATTAATATTTTTGAATCTATCCATATCAACGAGAAGTACAGCAAGAATATTACCGCTACGTCGTGCGCGTGGTATCGCTTGTTCTAGTCGATCATTAAATAACAGCCTATTAGGTAAGCCGGTTAATAGATCATGTTGAGATAAGTGATGCAAACGTTCGCGTGTTTGCATTTGTTCGGTAATGTCTTTACCTGTTGAAATAAAATGTTCAACAACACCTCGTTCATTTTTCAATGGCGTAATTGATTTTTCTTCATAGTAAAGCGAACCGTCTTTACGTTTATTAATAAAGACATCCTGAAATACATCACCTAAAGAAATAGTGTCCCACATAACGCCAAAAAAACTATCATCATGCCGGCCTGAATTTAATAACTGCGTGCTACTCCCCAGCGCTTCATCCTTGCTGTAACCCGTCATTCTCACAAAACCAGAGTTCACGTATTCAATAATGCCTTGTGCATTACAAATCATCACTGCATCGGTAGTTTGTTCAATCGCACCGGTAAGTTTACGCATTTCATTTTCAGCGCGCTGGTGTTGACGTCGTACTTTGGCTTCTCTCAATTCGCGTTCAATTGCTGGCACAAGTCTCGCCAACTTGTCTTTCATAATGTAATCATGCGCACCGGCTTTCATTGCCATCACAGCAATTTCTTCACCAATATTGGCAGAAACAATAATAAAAGGAATGTCACTACCTTGGCGTTTTAAAACATTGAGGGCACTAATCCCATCAAAGTTAGGCATGGAATAATCAGAAACAATGATGTCCCATTGTGCATTCGATAATGCCGCACGCATATCAGGCTCATTATCAACACGGCAATACTCAGGATCAAAACCACCCTTGCGTAATTCACGCAATAATAGTTCTGCGTCATCCTCAGAGTCTTCAACACATAAGATACGCAATGCTTTAGGCACGGATCGACCTCTTTATTTGGCCAAAATATTTTATTATTCTTGTATTAACCTACGAAATGAACAATAAAACCACATGCCGGCCTCATTTCCAGCACATTTCATTCATTTTCACGACAAGTTATCTATATAGTCGACCAAATAGCTCAAATATCAAGTATTTTGTTCAATAAATTCAAGCGCATTGCCATCAGGATCGCGACAAAACAAGGCAACACGCTCAGATTTGCTTAATGTGTAGACTATTTTATGTTCTTCGAGAATTTTTGTTAATAAATTCAATGACTTAATATGAAGAGCGGTATGCCTATCTCGACCACCATGTTCAGGCCTAGCTGACACAGAGTCAGGATTTTCTAATTCAAGTAAATGAAGCTGCTGTCCAGAGCCTAAATCCAGCCATGCTCCCGGATATCCCAAATCGGGTCGCCCTTCAACGACAGATAAACCTAATAAACCCTGATAAAAGCCAAGAGCTAGTTCTGTATCGTTGACGATAAGACTCACATGATGCAACCGAGTAATTTCAAACATGAGCAACGCCCTTTTCTTCTCGCCTAGCAGCCAAATAACCGGCTAAAAGGATTAAGCTCCCGCCTAACCACTCCTGTGGCAATACGACTTCATTGGTTAATAATTGAGCAGAAACTGCGCCAGCAACCAACTCAAACAATAAAATAACGGCAGATCGGCTCACGGGCATACGCGAAACACCATATTGTACTGCCAGCGTCATCACCGACATGCCCAATAAGCCCAGGATCGCCACCTGTACATAAACCCAATTAGAATCGACTGTCGGCACATCAATATCGAGAAAAATAATCCAAACAATCGCTAGAATCACCACGCCCCACCAAACGGCGGCGGCCTTCGCCATTGCCGGTATATCATGCATTTTTCTAACAATCACATTACCTATCGCAAACGCCATTCCCGCTGTTAAAGCATAAAAATCGGACATCGATGAAATCATCAAGAATCCCGAGTCGGGTCGCCATAACATGAGCCCCGCACCGATCATTGCGATCAACAAGGTCACTGCACCCAGTAAACCTAGCTGTTCATTAAGGAAAATCCGGCCTAATATCACCGTCCATAAAGGCGATAAGAAGAACAATAACAAGACCCGCACCACGTTGCCGTCAATGACCGCTAAAATAAACGCAATATTTGCCCAACCACTGACCAACATCAGCACTACCATCAATGGCCATTGACCAGAGAGTGTTCGGTAACCCCTTATCATCCATGGCAACGCCACCAAACCCGCTGCAAAATACATGATCAGGCTTGCCCACACACCAACCAAGCCTTGTGCTTCGAAAAAACGCATAGGAAACCAGAGCACACCCCACAGGGTGGAGGATAATAATAAAGCCCCTACGGCTAACAGGTTGTATTGACTATTGGATGCCATAAACCGATCACTTATAATGAGTGGATACAAAAATAACCATCGACCACGTGGGTTCGAGCTTGCTGCACTGTAGCGCAAGCAGCTCGCGGTGTCATATCAGGCAAGCTCAGCATGAACCCCAATCTGGCACGACTTCAACCCTACCCTTTTGAAAGGCTTAATGCGCTCAAAGCAGGACTGACCCCACCCTCAAATAAAGAGCATATTGCGCTGTCGATTGGTGAACCTAAACATCCAACGCCGCATTTTATAAACGAAACCATCATTAGTCATTTACACGGACTCACACAATATCCGCTCACACGTGGCAGTGATGGTTTAAGGAACAGTATTGCGCACTGGTTAAGTCGTCGTTTTAACGTACCGACTGAACACATAGATGCCAACAAACATATTCTACCTGTGAACGGTACACGTGAAGCACTGTTTGCGTTTGCACAATGTGTCATTGAACCTGACAACGATGTCTTAGTATTAATGCCTAACCCGTTTTACCAAATTTACGAAGGTGCGGCATTGCTCGCCGGTGCGACACCACTCTTTCTTAACAGCACCCAAGACTCCAGTTATTTAGCTGATTTTAGTCAAGTCACCGAAACGCAATGGCAGCATTGCCAGTTACTCTATATTTGTTCACCCGGTAACCCCACTGGTGCTGTGATGGATAAACAAGCCCTTACTGAGTTATTTACCTTGGCTGACAAATACGATTTTATTATTGCCTCAGATGAATGTTATTCCGAATTATATTTTGATGAAGACCAACCACCTATGGGCATGTTGCAAGCTTGTGTTGAAGCCGGACGTAATGACTTTAAGCGCTGTATTGTTTTTCATAGCTTATCAAAACGTTCCAATGCCCCAGGCTTACGCAGTGGCTTTGTTGCCGGAGATGCAGAAATTATTGCGCAGTTTTTGAAATACCGTACCTATCACGGTTGCGCTATGTCGACACCAACACAAGCTGCCAGTGTTGCCGCATGGAATGACGAAGCCCACGTTAAACATAATCGCGATTTATATCGTAAAAAGTTTGCTGAGGTAATCAATATATTAAATCCTGTTATTGCCGTAGAGCAACCCGATGCAGGTTTTTACCTTTGGGTAAAAACCCCAATCAGCGACACTGACTTTGCCCGCGATTTATTTGCCATGCAAAACGTCACGGTATTGCCCGGCAGCTACCTTTCGCGTGATACAGAAAATGGTAATCCGGGTGATGGTTACGTGCGTATGGCATTAGTTGCGCCCATCGACGAGTGCATCGAAGCAGCTATACGCATAAAAGAATTTATAGAATCACTATGAGCCACGTTTTAAGCGTGGTTCATGCTAGAATACACACAGTTATTAGCGGAGAATAAAATGAGCAATATCCAAACAATTATTACCGATGCCTTCGAACAACGCGCAGACATCACCCCACGAAATGTAGATACCCACGTTAAAGAAGCCGTGCTTGAAGCCATTGGCATGCTTGATACAGGTGAAGCGCGTGTTGCAGAAAAGAAAGGCGGTGACTGGGTTGTTAATGACTGGTTGAAAAAAGCTGTACTGCTTTCTTTCCGCATTGAAGACAATGAATTCATGAAAGGTGGTTTCACTAACTACTACGACAAAGTGCAATCAAAATTTGCTGACTACAACTCACGTGATTTCCGTGAAGCTGGCGTACGTGTTGTGCCCCCTGCTACGGTTCGTAAAGGTTCTTACGTTGCATCGGGCACCGTATTAATGCCTTCTTACGTGAACATTGGTGCGTATGTTGATAGCGGCACTATGGTTGATACATGGGCAACAGTCGGTTCTTGTGCGCAAATTGGTAAGAACGTGCATCTCTCTGGTGGTGTCGGCATTGGTGGTGTACTTGAACCTGTTCAGGCTGCACCGACCATTATTGAAGACAACTGTTTTATCGGTGCACGTTCAGAAGTGGTTGAAGGTGTTATCGTCGAAGAAGGTTCGGTTATTTCAATGGGCGTTTACATTGGTCAAAGCACCAAGATTTATGATCGCTCTACAGGTGAAGTGACATACGGTCGCATCCCATCTGGTTCTGTAGTTGTATCCGGTAACTTGCCTTCAAAAGACGGTAGCTACAGTTTGTACTGCGCTGTGATTGTAAAGAAAGTCGATGCCAAAACTTTAGGCAAAGTCGGCATTAACGAATTGCTACGCGATATTTAAATGACCACGCTCTATGGCATTCCGAACTGTGACACCGTTCGCAAAGCGCGCAAGTGGCTAAGCGCGAACGGTGTCGAGTTTGATTTTCACGATTTTCGCAAAGACGGACTGAATGAAAAACAACTTAACGTTTGGGTGAAAGAACTCGGTTGGGAAGCATTATTGAACAAACGCGGCATGATGTGGTGCAAATTGGCCGACAGCGAAAAAGAAAACATAAGCAAGAAAAAAGCCATTGCCATTATGTTGGCCGAACCAGCCATCATTAAACGTCCAGTCTTAGATTTGGGTAAGCAACGCCACGTTGGTTTCTCTGAAGCTGAATATACAAACCATTTTAAAAACTAATTTAAAAACATTTTAAGAAAAAAACTATGTCCGACACACTCGACCTTGCAATAGACCTTATCAGCCGCGACTCAACCACGCCTGAAGATGCTGGCTGCCAAGATTTAATGATTGCCCGCCTTGAAGCCATTGGCTTTAAAATAGAACGCATGCGTTTTAATGATGTTGATAATTTCTGGGCAAGACGCGGCAAAGCCTCGCCTGTCTTAGCCTTCGCCGGTCACACCGATGTTGTACCCACTGGCCCTATTGGAAGATGGGATAGCCACCCTTTCAAACCTGAAATTCGTGATGGTCAACTTTATGGTCGTGGAGCTGCTGATATGAAAGGCAGTTTAGCGGCAATGGTCACTGCAGCTGAACGTTTTATTACAACACATCCTGATCATAAAGGCTCGATTGCCTTTTTAATCACCAGTGATGAAGAAGGCCCAAGCATTAACGGCACGGTTAAAGTCATTGAAACTCTTGAAGCACGTAATGAAAAAATGGATTACTGCCTAGTCGGAGAGCCTTCAAGCAGCAAACTTGCCGGTGATGTGATTAAAAATGGTCGTCGTGGCTCCCTCAATGCAGTGCTAACAGTCAAAGGTAAACAAGGTCATGTTGCCTACCCTCATTTAGCAAGTAATCCTGTTCACTTAGCTGTCGCAGCTATTGCCGAACTTGCCGCTGAAACTTGGGACAACGGTAATGACTCATTCCCACCTACCACCTTTCAAGTGTCTAACATTCATGCAGGGACAGGTGTTACCAATGTCATCCCTGGTGAACTAGAAGTGGTTTTCAACTTCCGTTTCTCCACCGAACAAACGGATCAGGGCTTACGTGATCGTGTGACAGCCATGCTCAATAAACATGACTTTGAATACAATACTGAGTGGACTTTATCAGGTCACCCCTTCTTAACCGCAGAAGGCGCTTTAGTTGATGCAGCGCGCGATGCGATTAGAGAAACCAATGGCATCGAAACGGAACTTTCTACGTCTGGCGGAACCTCTGATGGACGATTTATTGCGCCGACTGGTGCACAAGTACTAGAACTGGGGCCACTTAATGCAACCATTCATCAAATCAACGAATGCGTGGGTATAGAGGAACTGGATACTATTTCTAATTACTACGAAAAGATTATGCAAAAATTACTCAGTTAATCGGCAATATCCAGATAATGAGTTGTCTTATTCCTACCCGCATTTTTACTGTGATACATTGCTTTATCCACTTGTTTATATAAGTCCTCTGCTATGTACCCTTCGGTATTATCATATTGATACGTTGATGCTCCAATACTTACCGTAATGAATATCTCTTTTCCAGAATAGTTTATTTTATGCTGTTCAATAACGTTCCTCAATGCATCAGAAGATATTCTTACATTATCTGCATTCGTGTCACGACAAACAATGACAAATTCCTCACCACCAACTCGACAAATGATATCTGAACGTCGTACGCTTTTTATGATTAATGATGCAATATCCAGTAACACATGGTCACCAGCAGCATGGCCATATTTATCATTAATTATTTTAAAATGATCAATATCAATCATAATTAAACTAAATGGCTGGTGATTACGTTGAGAATAGGAAAATTCCTTTTCCAAGGTTTCATCAAAATGCCGCCTATTGTAAACCCCTGTTAGTGAATCTGTTCCATTAAGTATTTCTAACTGAATATTAGTTGTTTTAAGTTCTTTATTTATTTCTTGTAACTCAATTGATTTTTCATAAAGTAATTTATTTTGACTTTCAATTTCTTTATGCGTGTTATCGATTTCAGTATGTAACTCTGAAGTAAGAACATTCAATTTTGTTCTCATGGAATTAAATGAATTTAACAATATACGCAATTCAGTAGGTATAAATTTCCATGAAGTACGCACTTTACTAACTACCTTATTCTCAGTGCCCATTTCATCAATTTCTGTTGCATCAACAACTGACTGTATGGGATCTGAAAGAATACTGGCAATAAACCAACTAATCATCGCAGAAATTGCTATCCCAGTAATAGCAATGATCAATGCAATAATTTGTACATCTTGGGCACGTTCTTCTAATTCTTCAAATGGCTGAGGAATCATAACGCCCCAACCCACACGAGCGACCGTGGTATAACCAGCTACCATATCTGCTTTCATAGCGGGTGTGTAAAACACAGATACTCCAGTTTTTTCTAATTTCATTTCTTTTACCGGCGCAAGAAAACTCATGTCCTTCATAGTATCCACCCAACTCTTAATGGGATGGGCAATCGCTCGACCGGTACGGTCAACTATTGCAGCGTGACCACGACGACCAAAAGTAACTTTCTTTTGTGCTAACTGAATGTATTTTGTTGATAATATCCCTACCGAAAATTTATTTTCTTTTAATGCTTTAACTAAATAAAAAACAGTTTCACCTTTACTTCTTCGAACCAGATCACTGTAAACGATTTTTCCTTGTTTGTTTTTAGCTTCAGGGAGTAATGATGACAACACAGAAAGAGTCTGTTTGTTAAATGCAATAATGTCAGGTTGTCCGGTTCCGGTAACTTGATTCTTTATATTTAGATCATTATCTGCAATGACAATGCATCTTAGAAACAATGAATCTAGATGTTCTGGTAGCTTCTTGAAGCTATTACCATCAATAAGGTTGCTGGATATAAGCGAAAAACTACTTTCAACGTCAATAATATATCGTTCAAGATCACCAGTGAGGTTCTTAGCCACCAAAAGATGCTTTTCTTCAACTGATGAAATTTCTTTGTCTAATGCTGATTGCTCGACCCATCCAGCCAAAATCAACACCGGCAAACTGGCGATAATAATGAAGGTAATAAATAATATGTGTTTTAGACTAAAGCGAAACAACATTGAAAAAAGCTCCCAAACCCTTATAGTCCGCCATAACTACGTTATCGGCGTACTGAGGGCGTTCCTTTAGCCCTAACCTAATGATTTTATTGAAATACCCACCACAGCAATATTCTTACACAGCGAATAGTTAGCTCTATAAAAAAACTATTCTCACACTATTTTAGCTTGTATATCTCCATAAGCAATCAGGCTTAAGAAGTATTATAATATTCTGATGGTTAATTTAATCTCTTATACGAAATTGAAATACATCGTACTGATATTGATGTTTTT
>CAZIWG010000018.1:0-3673 GCA_964542925.1 uncultured Granulosicoccaceae bacterium
ATCTAAATCTCAGTTTGGTACTAACATAACCACGAGGCCAATAAGTACCCATCAGTATTGACTTAATTACTGGTATAAAAAAACCCGCCTTTGCTTAGCGGGTTATCCGAAACTTACGTGCTTTAATATTTTTATATTTTTATCTACTGACTTAGAAATCGATTTGCCAGTAATCTTCTTACTATACTTTTGTGAATAATTATCCAACTCGACGCTACGAGTTATTGCATTAGCGCTTATGTTGGAATCTTGACGACGGCTATTCTTAATCTTCGCCATTTATGACTCCTTTTTTTAACACTAGCAGGCTGTGCTCCAAGCTCATACGAACTGCAAAATGTTTAAACACCCATTTATACAGTTTCTTTCTTTCAGTAGTGAAGTAATTCCGTTTGTCCGCCACAATCGTTATGGCATATGGAATGGTATCCGTATACTGATGTATTATAGGATAACACACAAGCGAGCCTTCTTCATCACCCGCCCCATCTGCTGGGACATAATGCCTGTTCTCCCCTCTATCAGCCTCAGCCTGAACGTCAGGAATAATAATGATATTTCTACTTGAAATACAAGCAGATATGCTGCTTTCTGGTGACTGTAGTGCATCAATCGCCGTCGTAGGCGGACTACTATCTGGGCACCACCAAAAATATCCCATTGGCTTATTATCCTCAATTTCTATTACACTCACCCGAAAAGCAACTCCTTCTTTATCTATTGCATCAAAAAAAGCGTGCAATCCTTTGGCAATCACTGCTATTTGCTGCTTAGGTTTTGTAATGGTATCGAATGTCACACCACCATCATGGCTATCATTCTCCGATGATTCCTCAAGATCCTTGAGGTGTCCACCAAACCGACGACTTTTTACTCCAACTATTTCCTCCAGTACCTCAAAAAGTTTCAATAAACCAATACTATCTATTTCTTCTTCATCCACACCCTTAGAGCGTATAGCACTAATAACGCCGTTAAAAAGAATTAAATACAGGGCCACCAGAGCCGCCGTCTCAAATGGATGTTCTGCGATTAATTCCAGGGTACTTGTGAAATACTGTTCTGTGCTTGCTGTCGCTTCGCCTACTACTTTTGCTTTTTCGACTGCTTCAGTAGCATTCGCTGCCGAATTGTGATCGATAGCAAAAAGAAGCAATGCTGGAGGGATAGTTTCAAAAATAGGAATGAAAAAATATTTCACCCACCAAATCTCTATAATAAAAGAGAGCTTCCTTACAAACCTGCACCAGCGTCCTTGGTCTACAAATAATTTTCTCATTATCCCTAATTCTTATGTGTAATTTGCTTATAATATCAGTATTTAGTGTGTTTACTTAAATTTATAACCAGTAGAGTAGTCAAAATTCATTATAATTGCCCCGTGAGTGCCCGCAGAAAAGAAAAGGGCCTAGCATTTCTGCTAAGCCCTTAATTTTATTGGCTGGGGAACAAGGATTCGAACCTTGATTGACGGAGTCAGAGTCCGCTGTCCTGCCGTTAGACGATTCCCCAATTGTCTGTAACGACTTGCCTCTATATAAAAGGCAACAATTAAAACGATTAACGTTTTGAGTATTGTGGACGCTTACGTGCTTTGTGCAGACCGACTTTCTTACGTTCAACTTTACGTGCATCACGTGTTACAAAACCGGCTTGGCGTAAATCGCCACGCAATGTTTCGTCGAACTTCATCAGTGCGCGAGTAATGCCGTGACGGATTGCGCCAGCCTGGCCAGTGTTACCACCACCGTTTACATTCACTTTAATGTCGAAGGTTCCGGCGTGTTTCGTTAACTCAAGTGGCTGACGAACAACCATACGAGACGTTTCACGGCCGAAGTAATCTTCAATAGTGCGATTGTTGATAACGATGTTGCCGCTACCTGCTGTCATGTAAACACGCGCAGTAGATGATTTGCGACGACCAGTGCTGTAGTAAGTTTCTGCCATTTTATTAACCTTAAATGTCCAGCAGCGTTGGCTGCTGAGCGGTATGTTTGTGATCTGAACCTGTGTAAACCTTAAGCTTGCGATACATCGCACGACCTAGTGGGTTTTTAGGTAGCATGCCCTTAACGGCTTTTTCGATGATCCGTTCTGGTGCTTTTTTCTGTAGCTTATCAAATGTGATTGCTTTAATACCGCCAACGAAACCTGTGTGGTGGTAGTAAACCTTATCCGTTTCTTTACGGCCTGTTACGCGTACTTTCTCAGCGTTAATCACGACAATGTAATCGCCTGTGTCCACATGCGGTGTGTACTCAGGTTTATGTTTGCCACGTAAACGACGAGCGATTTCAGTTGCCATACGACCGAGGGTCTTGCCTTCAGCGTCGATAACAAACCATTCACGTTTCACTTCAGCAGGTTTTGCGCTGAATGTCTTTGTTCCAATCATGCCAATATCCAATAGGGTGCTACAAAAGAGGCGGAATATTACTTGAGAATTGGCGTGGATACAAGGGGAAAGTGATCATTTTGGGGAAATTTGGATCTTCTTCGTTGGATCGCTTGGATCTTATCGATTCGGGGGGAGTTTAGATGATTATTGGGGGATTACCTTATTATATGGGGTGTTGGTTTAAGATGCTCATAACGAAGCCTGATAAGACTTCTTTGAGCCGGCAACCATTTCTAATTTCTATTGGTGTAGCAGTACTTTTCTACTGTCGCCTTAGCTTATGTGGGTTGTAGGTTCACCACTCACAGAATCCCCTTCGGAGCTTCATTATGAGTACCGCAACCATCGTAGATTTATCCGTGTCACGTTGAGTTTATTGCGGTCTCCTTTGCTTTGGTGGCTTCTAATTCCACCACTCACAGAATCCCCTTCGGAGCTTCATTATGAGTACCGCAACCATCGTAGATGGTTCGCGGCAAAAAAAAGGCGCAGCTAAAGGAGCTGCGCCTAACAAATTCCACCATTGGAGGTGGAGGAGGTCCGTATCAAGCTGGAGGCTTCGTTGCATCCAACTGAAATGATGGATATATAGTAGGCTAAATTAGAATATTAGTCAATACTTATTTAGGTATTTAAAAGAAAAGGCACGATCCCGTTAAGAATCGCACCTTGTACCACTAGCTCTTCAATTCGTGGAGGAATGTTAGAGTGTTCTGCCCGTTAAACGGGATATTCGTGGTGTATTAAGCATCGGGTATGAGAGATTTTTTGTCAATAATTACTTTTATTTATAAAAATCAATTAATTAAACTAGTATTCTAATCTAATATATTAGATATATTCAGCATGCTGCTGGTTTCATTCAATTCATTGGTTTTTTCATAAGTCATTGATTTATATGAATTCTGCATTTCTAGCTAAAATTTATTTTTTATCCAAAAAACCTTAAATTTTAAGCCTTTCTACAATCTCACCCTTTTTAAGATGTTTTTCGATGATTTCATCGATATCTTCTTCATCAACATAGCTATACCAAGTCGCATCAGGATAAACAACTAACACCGGGCCTTCGCTACAACGATCTAAACACCCTGCCGAGTTAATACGCACGCCACCTTCACCATTCATCCCCATCTGCTTACTTTTAGCTTTTGCGTAGTCGCGCATTGCTTGCGCATCAAAATCCTGACAACAAGCACGACCTTCATCGCGCTGATTGGTACAAAAGAAAACATGGTGTTTGTAGTAACTCATAAAGACATTAGGCCTATG
>CAZIWG010000018.1:3773-13583 GCA_964542925.1 uncultured Granulosicoccaceae bacterium
AGTTGTGAAAAATCTTGCCCTTCCGGCGTGAAGTTCGGCGAATTTATGGATGGCTTACGCACACATTTATCGACATCTCACAACTCAAAACATGGCTTCGCCGATACACTCATAAATAAAAACAAACGTCGCGCCTTAAATAAAAAACTCTGGCTTGGGCAACGCAGCGGCGCTCTGAGTATCGGCAAACTATTCTTAGGCGAAGCAGATACAAAACTGATCAATAGTTTACCTAAGATAGAACGCTTTCAACCGCTTGCTGAACACTACCCAGCAAAAGGGTCTGAAATTACAAAAGTCATGCTCTTTACGGGGTGTAATACCGAACTACTTGGAAACGGGCTCGTCCTAACCGCTATTGAATTACTCACAACATTAGGGGTCAGCGTTGAAGTTCCAGAACAACAAAGATGTTGTGGTGGTCTATCTCGTCATAACGGTGATGCTGAAACAGCAAATAATTTAGAAACCAGCAATATTACGGCATTTGATCCCGACTCAGAAACGCCTATTGTGTCGCTGGCAAGTGGCTGCGGAGCATGCTTACTCGACTACGATAATATTGGCTCGCGTATTATCGATATTAATCACTTCATTGTTCATCATTTAAAAACTGTCAAACCTGAGTTCACCGCTTTACCTCAGAAAGTACTCCTACACACCCCCTGTAGTATGAAAAATGTCATGTGTCAGGATAATTCGGTTTATACATTGCTCCGCATGATCCCCGAACTTGAAGTGACACCCATTACTTCGCAACAAGGTTGTTGCGGAGCAGCCGGCACCTATATGTATGACCATGCCGACAATGCTGAAGCCCTACGCCAACCTATTCTTGACGAAATAAACGCCCAAACTTGTGACTTGCTGGTAACCACCAACATTGGTTGTGCAATGCATATTCAAGCCGGCTTGAAAAAGGTTCATACGAATATAAAACTCCTTCACCCCATTGAATTAATAGCAAAAACCATCTCCCCCCAAAGATAGAGCCAACAGATAGTTGTTTTGACGAAGTTCGCTCGTTCAAAGAACGAGTGTTGAGTCAAAACAACTATCTGTTGGCGAAATCCCCGCTCAACATTGGCATTAATGAATATTTGGCGGATAATACCAACATGACAACCCGAAACTACAACCTTGCCGATCAAATCGCCCTAGGCGTAGATCAAGCCTTACGTACCGTATTTGGCAAACCCCAAGTCACTGAACGCAGCAACCCCTCAGATGGTATTCCTGAAACGGATGAACTTTCAGAAACCGAACAGAAACATATCGCCGCTTTAATGCGCATTAACCACGTTGGTGAAGTCTGTGCGCAAGCGCTATATCAAGGTCAGGCGTTAACCGCCAAACTCGATACCGTCAAAGAAAGCATGCAACGCGCCGCCGACGAAGAAAATGACCACCTTGCTTGGTGCGAACAACGCATTAATGAATTACGTAGCCATAAAAGCTTATTAAACCCATTATGGTATGCCGGATCTTTTAGCCTCGGTGCTTTAGCTGGGCTTGCAGGTGACAAATGGAGTTTAGGGTTTGTTGCTGAAACCGAACATCAAGTTGTTGCACACCTTGACGAACACCTGGCACAACTACCTGAACAAGATCAGCGTAGTCGCGCCATTTTAGAACAAATGAAAGAAGACGAAGGCCGTCACGCCACGGTTGCTTTAGAAGCGGGTGGTGCTGAATTGCCTACCGCAATTAAACAAGCGATGAAGTTTACTTCTAAAATCATGACCAGTGCGGCTTATAAAATCTAAATAAAACCTGCCGTCATTATATTTGCAATGACGGCTTAACTCTAAACTTTGTATATCGCTAACATTTATCCGAAATGGGTGGGTGGTAAATCATTTGCACAGTATTGCCATCCGGGTCAAAACAATAAAAACTCCGCGCGCCATCACGGTGTGTTTTAGGTTGTGTCCGCATTTCAACTTTGTGTTCCAACAAAAAGTTATACCATGCATCCACATCGTCTAACTGACGAAGAATAAAACCGATATGGTCAAGATGTTGACCTTCTGATGCAAAGTCATCGCTCACCCGATGCAAGGCTAGGTTATCATTCCCCGAACAAAGATAAACACTATCTTCATCTGGTCGCCATTCAACTGCCATACCTAAAAGTTCAGTATAAAAATGTTCACATGCCTCAAACTTTAATGCATAAAATGCAACATGACGCATACCGCCAGTGGCAGGAGGACGATTCATTCTACTTCCTCTATTTCATAGTCATGGGTTATTTCAGCCATTGCACCCAACATGATCGATGCGGAACAGTATTTTTCTGATGACAATTTAATCGCGCGTTTAACCCGATCTTCTTTCAAGTTTTTTCCAATCACACGAAAATGTGCATGAATTTTGGTAAACACCTTCGGCTCTTCATTTGATCGTTCTGCCTCTAATTCTACAATGCAATCACGCACATCTTGGCGAGCCTTGGTCAGAATCATCATGACATCAAACATGGTGCAGCCGCCTAAACCTAATAGCAGCATCTCCATTGGCCGCACACCCAAATTACGTCCACCATGATCAGGTGGTCCATCCATGACGATGGCATGACCACTACCTGATTCACCTAAAAAAGTGGCCTGTTCGACCCATTTAACTCGCGCTTTCATGAACTACTCCACAGAAATTCTGGTTGCGTAGGGTATCATAACCCGCTTATCCAGAAACTAGTTCGACACGACAGGTATAATTGCCTACACTCAGTAACATAATAACGAAATATAAGGTTGATTCAGTTAGACTACCTCTATGATTAAACCTGAAGAAAATCCCGCAATACAGCGTTTCCTAGAACACTGCCACCATCGTCGCTACCCGGCCAAAAGTGTCATTATCTATGCGGGTGATGTACCTGATGTGCTTTATTACATTATTGAAGGCTCAGTATCCGTTCTCATCGAAGATGAAGATGGTCGTGAAATTGTACTTGCCTACCTCAATCCCGGTGATTTTTTTGGTGAAATGGGCTTGTTTGTTCCTGACAATAAACGCAGTGCTTGGGTCCGAGCCCGCACTGAGTGCGAGCTCGGTGAAATTAGTTATACCAAGTTCCGCCAATTATCGACCGATAATCCTGATATTTTATTTGAACTCGCTTCACAAATGGCAATACGTTTGCAAAACACCAGTCGTAAAGTCGGTCATCTGGCTTTTATGGATGTCACCGGTCGCGTTGCACGAACATTACTCGACTTATGTAAACAACCAGATGCCATGACGCACCCGGATGGTATGCAGATACGTATTACTCGTCAGGAAATTGGTCGCATTGTCGGTTGTTCACGTGAGATGGTCGGTCGCGTATTAAAGAACCTTGAAGAACAACGTTTGATTAACGTTAAAGGCAAAACGATTGTTGTGTTTGGTACACGCTGATAATACATTTTGTTCTCGCTTTATTGTTATTTTAAATACCTTCTCTTATCACTATGAATCCCAAAATAAGAAATCAAGCTTTTCAGTATCTGCAAAAAAATAAATTTGCAGATGCCATTCCGCTTTTATTAAAAACAACAAGAAAAAACAGCAACGACTTGGAGGCTTATTTTGCACTTGCCTCTGCCTATGCACAAACTAATAGACCATTAGATGCCGAGAAATATCTAAAACATATACTCAATAAATCACCGCGTGATACACAAGCCTGCTATGCGCTTGCCTATACACAAGAATCAATAGGTAAATACAGCGATGCGGTACGAAATTTTAAGACACTTTTAACTCTCGCGCCTGAACAAATAGATACCTACAACCATTTAGGAAATATTTATTTAATACTCGGTGAATTCACACAAGCAAAACTGTATTTTCAAAAATATTTAGAGCATGACGAAAATAATTTAGACGTATTAAATAATCTGGGTATTATTCACATGGAATTAGAACAATACCAAGATGCTGAGGCTGTATTTTCAGGAATTCTAAAACAACATCCCCAACATATTCATGCCCTCAATAACCTTGGCAACCTGTATAAAAACAAAGGTGAATTTGAGAAAGCAGAAAATTTCTTTAAAGATACGCTGGCTATAGAGTCATCTCACATTGAGGCTAAATACAACTGGGCGACTATTCATGTAAAAAACAGTAACTATAGAGATGCCATTAAACTTCTTACATCAGCATTGGAAATTAAGCCTGTTTACAATAAAGCATCAATATTACTTGCAAAAGCATATCAAGCGACTAATGAATATCAAGCAGCACTACAAACAATTATTACCACAATAACAAACTCGCCAAGCAATACTGAGGCATACCAATGCTTTTCGGCGATTATCGCCAATACATCTATTACTGAAACAAACCCTGAACTAGAAGATATTATTCTTAATACTTTTAAGAATAATAAAATAGATCATAACTTACTGGTTAAGCCGATAATTAGTATTATAAAGAACGGTACTATTTCATCAGATATAGATAAAATTCATTCTAGTTCAGCGAGTGATGTTTCTGATTTACTTGCTAGTAATAGCTTGCCTTCTCTATTTGCTAGCAAGCTATTAATTTCACTATTACAAAAAACAATAATTTCAGATACCACGCTAGAATATTCTCTTGCCACACTAAGGAATGCGCTATTATTATCTGCAAACAAGACCAATAAAATTTCTGGTCTAAATAATAAAATGGAATTGATATGTGCACTTTCAATTCAATGTTATAATACTGAATATGCCTACGCTGTTACTGAAGAAGAAGGGAAACTTGTCAACGAGCTATTATCTCATTTAAAAGAAATTAAAGATCTAAATAAAAATCATTTACTTCAAGTGGCAGTATTAAGTTCATATTTCCCATTGCACACAGCGCTCTCAACCACACAGCTAAACAAGCTTAATAAAATTAAAGCTATCCCGAGTTTCACTGCGTTATTTGAACAACAAGTCAATGCGCCCAGAGTTGAAAGCGAATTAAAACAAGATATTAAGTCACTTAGTTCGGCTATAGATGAAGCTTCGCAAAATATCATGCTTATCAATGAAGATGCACCGTATCCCCGTTGGATAAGTAGTAATATTTATAACAACAAGTTAAAAGCCAGTTCTATTTATACTCAATTAGGCTTAGTGAAACCTGAAGCTCCTGATACAGAATGTTTTAATATTCTTATTGCAGGTTGCGGTACTGGGAAACATTCTATAGAAATAGCAAGTAATTATAGCAATACGCATGTGACTGCTATTGATATTAGTTATAACAGTCTTGCTTATGCCATGAGAAAGAATCTCGAATACAATATTAAAAATCTAGATTATTACCATGCTGACCTACTCAATTTAACCTCAATCGATAAACAATACGATATGATTGAAGTAAGTGGTGTATTACACCATTTTAAGAATCCTTCAGTTATGCTTGGTAAGCTTCTTGAAATTCTGAAACCAGGTGGAATAATTAAAATCGGTGCTTATAGCCAGCGAGTACGTGAACCCATTAATAAAATTCAAAAAGAAATAACTGGCAAGTATCAGGCAACTACAGAAGGAATAAGAGAAGCTCGTCAATATGTTATTAATAACTATAAACTAGGCGAATTAGGGTTGGCAAACAACAAGGACTTCTATTCATTAAGTGGTTGTCGTTATTTGTTGTTTGGCGCCAATGATCATAATTTCACCATTGATACTATCCGACAATTAACCAATGATTTTGATCTTGATTTCCTTGGCTTCGATATAGATGATAAAAACGTTCAAGCAAATTATAAGCAACAGTTCCCAGATGATATAACGATACGTAACCTTGATAATTGGGATGAATTCGAAGCACTAAATCCTAAAACATTCGCAAACATGTACCAATTTAGATGTTTAAAGCCAACAACAGACTAACTAAATAAACTTTTCAGTTTTTCACCAGGCTCTTGTTCCCGCATAAATGCCTCACCAACTAGAAATGTATTCACTTGGTGCTGTCGCATTAACTCAACGTCTTCTTTAGTGTGAATACCACTTTCTGTTACAACAATGCGATTCTCTGGAATTTGGTCTAACAACTCAATCGTGGTGTTCAACGAGGTTTCAAAGGTGCGTAAGTTACGATTGTTAATGCCCAGCAATGGAATATTTAACTTCAATGCCCGCTGAAGTTCTTCCGCATCATGTACTTCTACCAATACATCCAAACCTAATTCTGTTGCTAGCGAACAGAGTGCTTGCATTTGATCATCTTCCAAGCACGCAACAATCAATAGTATACAGTCTGCGCCCATGACTCGCGCTTCAACCACTTGGTAGGGATCGATAATAAAATCTTTACGAATAACGGGTAAATCGCAGGCTTCACGAGCTTGTTGCAAATAGGCATCACAGCCCTGAAAAAAATCAATATCTGTTAATACAGATAAACATGCTGCTCCAGCCGCTGCGTAGCTTTTGGCGATCTCTGCTGGTACAAAATTTTCACGTAAGATGCCTTTGCTGGGTGAGGCTTTCTTTATTTCAGCGATGACCGCTGATTCGCCTGCGGCATGCTTATTTCGAATTGAGTCAACAAATCCGCGCACAGGAGAAGCCGCATCCAATTTAGCTTTTAATTCATCTAATGAAACCTTATCACGACAGGCAATAATTTCTTCTTGCTTACGTGCAATAATTTTTTTCAAAATATCCGGGGTATCACTCATAATTTTTCTTCAAGATAACGAAGTAGAAAGACGAACTAATTCATCTAATTTAGTCTGTGCCGCGCCTGTGGCGATAACATCGGCTGCTTTCTGGATACCGGCTTCCAGAGAATCAACTAAATCAGCGGCATAAATGGCTGCACCGGCATTCATAATCACAATATCGCGTGCTGCACCTGGGATATTGGCAAAAACTGACTTAATGACTTCAAGGCTTTGCGCTGCCCCATCAACCTGCAAGTCTTCCAGCTTGCCGCGTTGTAAACCAAATTGTTCTGGCGATATGGTGTAAGTCGTAATAGAGCCGTTTTTCAATTCCGCAACGTGCGTTTCATCAGCAATACTAATTTCGTCCATACCATCTACTGAATGAACGACTAACACATGATTGCTTCCCAAGGCATTCAACACTTCGGCTAACGATTCGACCAGTTCCTCACTGAATACACCCAATAATTGATTTGGTGCGCCAGCAGGATTAGTCAGCGGTCCTAAAACATTAAAGATAGTCCGCACCGCCATTTCTTTACGCGGTCCAATGGCATGTTTCATTGCACTGTGATGTTTAGGTGCAAACATGAACCCAACACCTACTTCTTTAATACATTGTGCGACTTGTTCTGGTGATAAATCTAAATTCACACCCGCCACTTCCAGCAAATCGGCACTACCTGATTTACTCGAAACAGAACGATTGCCGTGCTTAGCAACGATGCCACCTGCAGCGGCAACAACAAATGTGCTAGCAGTAGAAATATTAAAGGTATTAATGCCATCACCACCGGTACCAACGATATCGACAACATGATCGCCCTCAACTTTCACACCTGATGCCAGTTCACGCATCACACTTGCCGCAGCGGTGATCTCATCAACTGTTTCACCTTTCATCCGCAAACCAACCAAGAAACCACCAATTTGTGCAGGGGTGGCTTCACCGGTCATAATTAACCGCATCACAGAGGTCATGTCATCACGTGACAAGTCTTGTTGTTCGAGTACGCTACGAATTGCTGCTTGCATATCCATCGTCGCTCTCTCCTTAAGCCTTTTGTTCTAAATAGTTTTTAAGCATGTCATGACCGTGTTGAGTCAAGATGGATTCAGGATGAAATTGTACCCCTTCAATTGCCAACTCTTTATGGCGCACACCCATGATTTCATCTATCTCACCGTTTTCATTTTCAGTCCACGCGGTGACTTCAAAACAGTCAGGCAAACTCGACTTATCAATCACCAATGAATGGTAACGTGTCGCTTCCAGTGGATTTGATAAGCCTTTAAACACACCCACATCATTATGCTTCACCATCGAGGTTTTGCCGTGCATGATGTTATTGGCATGCACAATCTTACCGCCAAAGGCCTGACCAATACTTTGGTGACCAAGACATACACCCAATATCGGTAACTTCCCGGCAAAGTGTTTAATCGCATCAATTGAAATACCCGCTTGATTAGGCGTACAAGGACCTGGCGAAATAACCAAATGTTGTGGATTCAGTTTTTCAATTTCATCAAGCGTAATCTGGTCATTACGATGCACCTGTACGTCCGCACCGAGCTCACCAAAATACTGAACTAGGTTATAGGTAAAAGAATCGTAATTATCTATCATTAGTAACATAGTCTTCTCCTACCCTAACCCTTTCGCTACCATTGCCACTGCTCGGAAAATAGCACGTGCTTTATTCATGGTTTCATCCCATTCATTTTGTGGCACGGAGTCAGCGACAATACCTGCACCAGCTTGAATGTGCAGTGTCTTGTCTTTAATCACAGCGGTGCGGATCGCAATCGCCGTATCCATATTACCTTCCCATGATAAATAACCCACTGCTCCAGAATACACGCCGCGTTTAACCGGTTCGAGTTCGTCAATAATTTCCATAGCACGAATTTTGGGTGCGCCACTCACTGTGCCTGCAGGGAAGGTTGCGCGTAATGCATCTACCGCAGACATGTCTTGTTTCAGTTTACCTTTTACATTTGAAACAATGTGCATAACATGAGAATAACGCTCAATGAGCATTTTTTCATTGAGTTCAACCGAGCCAATTTCTGCGACGCGTCCTACATCATTGCGGCCTAAATCAATCAGCATTAAATGCTCTGCTAATTCTTTTGGATCGGCGAGCAACTCGACTTCCAATGCTTTATCTTCTGCTTCGGTCTTACCGCGCGGGCGAGTCCCTGCAATCGGTCTTACCGTGACTTCACCATCTTCCACGCGCGTTAAAATTTCGGGTGAAGAACCGACAATATGGAAATCACCCAAGTCGAGGAAATACATATAAGGAGATGGGTTCAAACTACGTAACGCACGGTATAAATCCAGTGGTTCATTCTCAAACGGAATCGACAAGCGTTGCGACAACACTACTTGCATAGCATCGCCCTCCAGAATGTAATCTTTAATTCTCGCTACCGCTGTTTTAAAACCATCTTCAGTAAAGCCAGAGATGAAATCAGACTCTTGCACCTGCGTGTTAGTACTGACTGTTTCATGGTATTCCGGTGTTGCTTGGCGCAGCTTGGCAACCAGTTCATCTAAACGCGCTTCTGCGACCTGATGGGCATTGTCGATCTCAGGGTTAACGTGAATTACCACATACATTTTGCCAGACAGATTATCGAACACCACGACCTCATCTGACACCATCAACAAAATATCAGGGTTATCCAGCAGATCAGGATTTGGGCAGTTCTTTAATTTTGGTTCAATATAACGAATCGTGTCATAACCGAAGTAACCGACCAGCCCACCTGTAAAACGTGGCAGACCTTCCACATTAGCGACTTGATAACGTGACTGAAAATCTTCAATGAAGGCAAGCGGATCTTCTGCCTCAATGGTTTCGATTACTTTGCCATCTTTTTCAATTTCAATCGTTGTGCCACGCACACGCATTAACGTACGGCAAGGCAAACCGATAATAGAATAACGGCCCCATTTTTCACCGCCCTGCACAGACTCAAATAAATAGGAATACGGGCCATCGGCCAGTTTTAAGTACGCACTCAGAGGAGTATCAAGATCCGCGAGGATCTCGCGCATCAGGGGGATGCGATTATAGCGTTGCGCTGCGAGCGCGTTGAATTGTTCGGGTGTCATTGTCATTGCCTTTACATATTATGGGCACAAGGGA
>CAZIWG010000018.1:13683-40509 GCA_964542925.1 uncultured Granulosicoccaceae bacterium
CCACGTACCGGCATACCGAGTTGCTTGAGCATTTCATCAACACAAAAAGCAAGATCGGGGACACTATCAACTAACGTGCCGTCGACATCGATGAGGATCATTTCAGGTTTTTTTAAGCTCATTTAAAAATCCAGTATTTAGCACAAGGGCTGCTGAGACACAAAAATCGAAAAATATAAGCCGTCATTAGTGACGTATAGTTCGCAAAATATAAGCCGTCATTGCGAGAAGTGAAACGACGAAGCAATCTCTTAAATTAGGTAACTAATCATAGAGATTGCTTCGTTCTACTCGCAATGACGAACCTATAGATCGCAATGACGAACCTACTAGATCGCAATAACGAGGCTAAAGCTCGCAATGACGAAGCAAATTATACTTTTGCTAGTTCTGCGCGCATTTCACCAATGATAGTGTCATAACGATTCGCATCGTTATCATTCGCCGCACCGAAAATAGCAGAACCGGCCACAAACATATCTGCGCCAGCTTCTTTAATTTCACGAATGTTGTCCACTTTCACACCACCATCAATTTCTAAACGAATATCACGGCCTGATGCATCAATAATTTTACGTGCAGCACGTAGCTTATCGAGTGTGTGAGGAATAAAACTTTGACCACCAAAACCAGGGTTCACAGACATCAGTAACACTAAGTCAATCTTGTCGATAACATGCTCAAGCACATCTAATGATGTTGCTGGATTGAATACCAAACCAGACTTACAGCCTTCGTTTTGAATCAACTGCAAACTACGATCAACATGTTCAGATGCTTCAGGGTGGAAAGTAATGTAACTGGCACCGGCTTTGGCAAAATCAGGGATGATGCGGTCAACTGGCTTAACCATTAGATGCACATCAATTTCAGCAGTAACGCCGTGCTTACGCAGGGCTTCACAAACCAATGGCCCAATCGTCAGGTTTGGTACGTAATGGTTATCCATTACATCAAAATGCACTACATCGGCGCCTGCCGCGAGTACCTTGTCTACTTCGTCACCGAGCTTGGCAAAATCTGCCGACAATATCGATGGTGCAATAAGATCTTTTGCCATGATGGCCACCCCTATAGTTAAGTCTATTGTTATGTTTGCACCGAAATATTCGGTACCCTAAAAAGTTGAAGGCGGACTTTACCCGATTAGCGCGAATATTTCAGCTTTTTCGGGTTATGATATGGCATTATGACGTTTCATTATTAGTGGATCACGAACCATGAATATACGATTATTCTCCATAATTATCATGCTGTTAGGGTTTTATAGCGGCATGGTTTCTAGTTCAGATACGGCTAAGGAAAAACGTTGGGCAGATCAGGTTGTTGACGGAATTATCGTTGGTGACGCTGTTTGGCTTCAAGCCGGGGGAGCTAAATTCCTTAGTATTTATACTGAAAATGAACTAGATACGGCCAAAGGTGCAGTGATTTTATTGCACGGCAGCGGGGTTCATCCCAACTGGCCTGACATTATTCAACCACTGCGTTCTGAGCTGCCTGCCTATGGCTGGGCAACACTCTCGATTCAAATGCCTATTTTAGCCAACGATGCAAAATATTCAGAATACGCACCACTTATTAAAGAGGTTCCTGCGCGCATTAACGCAGCCATCGATTTTTTAAACACCAAGCTCTACCAAAATATTATTATTGTTGCACATAGTTTAGGAACAAACATGGCAAACAGTTATTTAGCCAATAACGACAAACGTGTGCGCGCTTATGTTGCTATTGGTATGGGTGGAGAAAATAGTGGTCCTAATGAACTCAATAACATTAAATATCTAGAAAAAATAACACTGCCTTTGTTAGATATCTATGGAAGTGAAGATTTAGACTCTGTACTTGGAACCGTTAAACAACGAAAGCAAGCACTTCGAAAAGCAGGCAATGAAGATTATCGTCAAGTCAGTGTACTGGGAGCTAATCATTTCTTTAATGGCCTTGATACGGAACTAATTAGGCACATAAAAAGTTGGCTATCAAAGTACGCTGGTCGATTACCTGAACCAGAAGAAAAACAACCTAATTCTGAAACTGTTAAATAATTATTGGAAAACTCATGATGACCATTGCTATTTCACTACACGTTTTATCTGCCGTTATTTGGGTAGGCGGTATGTTCTTTGCCTGGATGGCATTACGCCCAGTTGCTGCAAACCTACTTGAACCTGCTTTACGTTTACCCCTTTGGCGTGATGTATTCGGAAAATTTTTCCCCTGGGTATGGGTTAGCATTCTAAGCCTACTTGGTAGTGGTTACTTTATGGCATTCTCCCTCTTTGGTAGTGTGGATAACTTCCCTCTCTTCGTTGTGATTATGCAACATCTTGGCATTTTGATGATGCTACTTTTCATGCATATTTTCTTTGCTCCCTATCGTCGTTTGAAACAGGCTATTAAAGCAGGTGACTTGCCAACAGCAAGTAAAAAACTCGGTCAAATAAGAATGATTATTGGGATTAATTTAATCCTTGGATTAATTGTTGTTATTGTGGGTACGGCTGGTGACAGTCTGTTTCATTTGAGTCAATAAAAATGGCTACCGCCGAAGGCGATCCTTTCCCCAAAATCTTTAAACTACTTTTACGACAGAGCTTGCAATCTTTTTGGATAGCCCTTGAATTATAGAGATTGCTTCGTCGTTTCACTCCTCGCAATGACATCCTCGCGTGTCATCATCTCATGCCGCGCGATTTCTTAATCACATCGTAAGCGGCTTTAATTTCCTGTGTCTTTTCTTTTGCGACTTGCATCATTTCATCAGGCAAACCTTTGGCAACCAATTTATCCGGATGATGCTGATTCATTAAACGACGATAGGCTTTTTTTACTTCGGCATCCGTTGTGCTGGTTTCAACATCTAATACCTTATAGGACATTGCCAACGTTAGACCACCCGTTGAATCAGGTCCTCTTGATGCACCGGCTCTACCTCCATGTGCACTAACTAATTCAACCAAATGTTCAAATTCATGTCGGCTGAAACCAAGCATCTCGCAAATATGTTGAAGTGCTTTCTTTTCGTCTGGATGCAAGACCCCATCCGCAAATGCTGCATGAATTTGCATCTCTAAAAACATTCGCATTAATGTTTGACGACGATGACATTCCTGACGGAACTGTTTCAATACATCATCAAGCGGAAAATCAGGATTTTTACCTTCTCGAAACAACCTTCTTGCGGTTGTCATCATCTCAGGAGACAAGTTCAATTGGCGCATCAACGCATTGGCAATCTCTATTTCGTCTTTACTAACCTTTCCATCAGCCTTAGCGATATAGCCCATGACTGAAAAAGTAGCGGTGAAAAAAGCACCTTGAACGCGTTCTTGCTCACCTGGACTAAAACCTGCCCCACCTAGCTGGCCCATGCCACGGTCGATATTATGACCCAGTGCTGCACCAAATATTGCGCCTAAGGGACCACCGAGCATAAAGCCAAATGACCCTCCAATAATTTTTCCCCACCAACTCATAGACTTAACTCTAAGAAACGCTCTAAATTTATCCACAAAAAATGTACTATTTATATGAGCATCATAATTACTTATACTTAACGCTCAGTTCTATCCATGCTGCCTTGCTAGGAGCCGTTTTGCAACTAGGGAGTTTTGCAATGCCGATAACTGCAAAGGAATTAGTTAACAACATAAGCGATAAAATCTCGCTTCCTGAAACTATTATGCACATCAATTACATGGTGAACAATCATCATTACTCAGCAGCAGATATTAGCGATACCATTAGCAGCAACCATGACTTAACCGCGCGTCTATTACGGATCGCGAATAGTTCTTTTTTTAGTTTTCCGTCCCACATCAATGATGTACATCGTGCTGTCACCGTTATTGGTCATCGTGAATTAAGAGATTTATTATTAGCAACCTGTGCCATTGATGTGTTTACTCAATTACCCAATGAACTCGTCTCGATGGAAACCTTCTGGCGACATAGCCTACGCTGTGGCGTCATTGCTCGGTCGCTGGCAACCCATTTGCATAAACCCAATGTTGAACGGTATTTCACCGCCGGTTTACTGCATGATATCGGCAGCTTACTGATAAATCACCAGCTTCCTAAACAAGCAAAAGCAATACTAAGCAAAAGCAGCCATCATCGGCAGCGACGCTTTATTATTGAGCAAGAAGAATTGGGCTTTAGCCATGCTGAGGTAGGCGGTGAACTGCTTCGCTTATGGGGACTACCTGACTACCTTATCGTGTCTGTAGAACATCATCACTCACCGAGTTTAGCTAAATGCTACCAACAAGACGCAGCGATTGCCCACATCGCAAATTACCTATCAAATACGATGCTGGCGAATATTGGGGAAAATCTTGAAGCCTCTAGCGCACTTGATTTAACGGCATTACAAACAACCGGCCTTTCACCTAATGACTTACAGTCTATTCTTAGAAATTCTGATCAACAATTTAACGATACACTCGAGATCATGGTTTACGATCAGGTTGCGTAGGTAAGCCACTTATCTTGTTTTTTTCCTGCAATAGCTATACGTTGCAAAATGCACCGACTAGGAAAAATCTCAATAATTGTTATGCTTAATTAAAGTGTTAATAGACCTTTTTGATTCACATCGTAAATAGGAAAATATTTTGATCACTCCTCGCTTGCCAATCATCGTAACAGTCACCGCTGCGATTGCTGCCGCCTTAATTATATTCATACCTTCCACGCATGCAACAAACTGTGATGCCATTATTACAATGACTAACAATGATCATAAACAAGCACTCAAAGATCACCAACGAGGTACAGATAGTTTACTAACGGCTCTTTACAAAGTGGAAGATGCCTTATTCGATGCGATGAAAGGTCAGTGTGCTAATAATTCATCTGTTGTCTCAACAATGGGGGAGCTGCAGCTTTCACTTGGTCAGATACCTATCGCACAGTTATACGCCTTAAAAGCCTTAGAAATAGATAGTGATAATTGGCAGGCGCACTATGTGATTGGTAGCGCATTGAACCTACAAAAAAAATATACACAAGGTCTGGAGCACTTACAGCAAGCAAGCCAATTGCAGCCAGAAAATCATTCATTGCTAGTCAATCTCTGTAGTAGCTACGGTAAAAACAAACAATATCCAGAAGCAATTAAAACTTGTAGCACCGCGATTGAAAAAGGACCTTATGAAATTCGTGGCACCGCATATTTTCTTCGTGCTCAAGCTTACAAAGGCAACAACGAACTTACGCTAGCAGAAAGAGATATTGAGCTGGCTAAAGAATTTGGTTTTAAGCAATAAATTTTTAATAAGCTTATTCGCGCCAAGTAATATGTTCGTACACACCTGACCAATACATACCAAAGCTAATTGCGAATAGCAGTTCTTCTAATGGCATAAAGCCGATACTAATACCAGATAAGGCTTCTAGATTCCAGACGCGCTCAATGTAATCTGGCGCAGTTAACTCAAGTCCAGCCAAGAAGATGATGTAATAGCCCAAAAATAATAATCCACCAATCCATGTTTTACGTTTTAAATCAGGACGACATAGTATATTGGCAATAGCACCCACTACCATGGCAATAATCGCTGGATAAATGGGGTTCCAAGGAAAGAAATAAACTAATGGGAAAACAAAAAACGGGGCTAATATGGCCTTGTAATGATGCCGGTGTAAATGTTGGTGACGTTCTACCGCTGGGACAGGTAAAGAGAGTTTTCCAGTAAGAATATTATAAAAAACCGCAGCAATCCCACCAATACCAAAACAGAAAATCAAGCTTTCAATATCAAAACCGGTTGTGAGTGCAAGATCGAATAAACTAGGGGGGCTCCAATATTCAGGAACAAATAAAGGTTCTGTTAAACCAAGAGGCATAGTAAAAAGACTTGCCCACAACATTGCTTTTCGGTGCAAAGGAAATAATAAATAAATAATCGCCCAAGGGATAAGAAATGCGCTTGCCCAAATCAACCAGATATATTGATCACTCATGACCCAAAGCTCCCAGAAAGTGTTTAATTATTATTTTATTCTCATAGACTAACCAAAATTAATATAAAAAAATACCCGCCTATAGCGGGTATTCCAAATCAAATACTTACCTTAAAACCAAAAACGAATTCCTGCAACAAATCGGGTATCACTAATGTCTTCGCCATCAGTATCTGCAAAGTCAGCAGTTTCACCGTATTTTCTTGCCCATTCAACACCAATATAAGGTGCAATTTCACGCTGGAATTCATAGCGTAAACGAACACCTAGCGACACATCAGAAACACCTGAGCCAGTACGTCGATCAGTATCACGCTTACTATATAAGTCCATTTCAAATCGTGGTTGAAGAATTAATTTTTGAGTTAATAATAATTCATATTCAGCTTCAAGTGTAAAAGCCAAGCGCCCCTGTTGCCCCATATATCCCGTTGCATCAAGTTCAAACCAATACGGTGCTAACCCTTGTACACCAAAAGCTAACCAGGTTTGATCGGATACGTCTTGACTACTGTCGTAACGAACACCTACCTGTGCATCCCAATACGTGGCGATTGAATGACTCCAAAGTAATTCGGTCGTTGCTTCTTGTAACTTTCCGTTATCATAATCACCTTCTGCTTTTAATACAGCACGATCATAATCACGTCCATACCAAGCCTGTAAATCATAAGTAATCGAACTCGTATCATCCGTTTTCACATTTTCAAATCGATCAACAATAAGTGATGCGAAATTATGTTCATCTGCAAACACAGGGCGTTGAATGTTACCGAAACCAACACCGTCGGAATAATCTGGGCTGCGCGCATCAGCAGGTGCTTCGCCACCTTGCATAACCATCTCGCCCATCTCCTTGCCGCCACCCATCTTCATGCCTTTCATATCAGATTGACTAGTTTTAGATGTACCAGACTTTTTATGCCCATTATGCTGCATATCCGTCATGCTATCTTTTGACTTACTCTTGGCTTTGTTCATTTTTTTCATATCATGTCCGCTATGATCCATACCGGACATGTTGTCAGTTTGTTCGGCTGATACGGGTGACAAACCCAATAACAATGCGGCAGCAATGATTGTTTTCAATTGATTATTCATTATGGTTTTCTCCAAATGCATACTCTTCATGACACGACTATTTGACGGAACATGCCCGCATCCATGTGGTACAACAGATGACAATGCCACGCCCAACTACCCAGTGCATCAGCGGTCACAAGAAACGTGACTCGTTGTGCCGGTTGCACACTGATCGTATGCCGACGCGCGGTAAATTTACCATTCTCATCAGTCTGATCACTCCACATACCATGCATGTGCATCGGGTGTGTCATCATCGTATCGTTATGCAAAATAACCCTTAAGCGTTCATTATGCCTAAAGTGGACAGGTGTCGATTTGCCAAACTCAAGACCATCGAGTGACCATGTGTAACGTTCCATATTACCCGTAAGGTGAAGCTCAACATCTCTACCACCCTCTCGAGGATCAGGTGTGTATTCAATTGCGCGTATATCATCGTAGGTCAACACACGTCGTCCGTTATTGCGTAGTCCTATACCTGGATCATCTAAATTAGTACGTGGCATATCGACGCGCATATCAACACTAGGACCATACTCTGTGCTTGCATGACGCACATGCACCGGATTCTTCGGTGCGTTATCCGACATGTTATGTCCCATACCCGCCATGCCTTGCATACCACTCATTCCATCACCGGCCATATTACCCATCATGTCGCGCATGGTGAGCCACTCAATTTTATCCAGTGCTGGTACCTCTGCTTGCATACCGGCCTTAGGCGCTAAAGTGCCGCGAGCAAAGCCGGTACGATCCATGGCTTGTGCGAAGATTGTGTAAGGCTGATCCTTTGGTTCCACAATGACATCGTAGGTTTCACCCGGACCAAAACGAAATTCATCAATGGTAACCGGCTCCACATCCTGTCCATCAACATGAATAAGGGTCATTTTTAAACCAGGAATGCGCACATCAAAGAAACTTTGCGTGCCACTATCAATAAACCGCAGTCTTATCTTCTCTCCCGGTTTAAATAAACCTGTCCAGTTACTCGCAGGGTTAGTACCGTTCATTAAAAAGGTATATGTGTAAGCTGAAATATCCGCGAGATCGGTCGGGTTCATGCGCATCTGATTCCACATGCGTCGTTTAGATAGTGCCTTATCAAAACCCTTGTCTGAGACATCACTAAAAAAATCAGCCGTGGTCGGTTGGCTGAAATTATAGTAATCACTCATTTTCTTTAATTTAGCAAACACATCCATCGGATCTTCGTCTGTCCAGTCTGATAACTGCACGACATAATCACGATCAACACGATGCCTATCAGCTTTCGCCGGATCGATAATAATCGCCCCATACATACCTGTTTGTTCTTGGAAACCCGTATGAGAGTGATACCAATACGTACCATGTTGTTCTATTTTAAATTTGTAAGTAAAGGTTTCTCCTGCAGGGATTCCGTTGAAACTAACGCCTGGCACACCATCCATTTGATACGGTAAAATAATGCCGTGCCAATGAATCGACGTGGATACCTTCATTTTATTGGTCACACGAATCGTAATAGTGTCACCCTCACGCCAACGAAGGATAGGCGCAGGAATCGAACCATTAATCGTCGTTGCCACACAAGGCGTCCCTGTGTAATTGACCGTTGTTTCATCAATAATTAAATGGAAATCTGTTCCTGTTAATACTGGTGCCATCCCTGTTGATGTTTGTGCTAAAGGTTCTTCTTGAGCCCAAGCCGAATTAAGCACGGAGGGCATACCTAATACAGCACTACCCGCAGCGAGCCCTTGAATAAATCTGCGCCGAGATAAACCTGCTGTAACAAGAGGAAAAGAAGGGGGGTATTTACTCATCTGATAATGCTCCTTATCTAAACCTAACTAGATACAAAAACTCTACTTACTGTCGACCAAATATAAAGCCTTATTAATGGCATTAAAAATGCTCTCAAATAAAAGCCTAACTTGTTGACAAATAATAAATATATTCTGCTTATAAACAGTAATTTTATGACGGTTATTACACCATTGATGATCAAAAAAGATTACTTACGATGACAACCATGCATTTCATGTTGATGCTCAAGGTTTTCTAATTGCGTTTCTTCAACATAGTGCACAAATGCACGTTTCAGACGATCGCTCCAAACATGTCCTAAAGCAGTACCTGACTGTTCAATGGCTTGTTCAATTTGTGAAGCGGTCGCTTCGAGTAAATCATATTGTATGTGAATCAAATCGTCATCTAACTCTATTTGTATGATACCCATCATCTGCAAAAGTTCAGTAGCAAGCTTTTGTTGTACCTCATCATTAGGGATTTCTCCTAAACTAATAGTGCGTTTTTTAATAACACGCACGCCCTGCTGTTTGGGAGAAGGAATACCTCCTTGACCAATATAAAGATGGGGATTAGCCGTAAATCGTTCCAGGCATTGTACTGAACAAAAATAAAAATCAGACCCCATATACTCCGTATGAAGATGAGTGTTATCAACCTTCATATCACAAACAGGATCTTTTTTTATATCATGTTCATTCATGTTTATTTTATAAATACCTTAGATAAAAAAGATATGCGCTCTCAAAAAAGTTTTTCAAGTGTACGAGTATCTTTGAACGACGAGGAAATATATTCCAGAAAGGCGGTTTATTATCTGACGACATATGCAACCACATTGCATCATTCTCCATATTCAAAATACATGAAAGTTCATAGCGATAGGTCTGGGTAGGTTTTTCATGTTTTAGTACAGCGCGCATGTTTTTCGCAGCTGCCTGAGAACGAAGTTGCGCCATATGTGCTTGGTGTGGTACCCATTGCGGTGGCTCTTCATGACTTGCACAATCCCCTGCTGCAAAAACATTTTCTAGGCCTTTTACCTGACCTAATTTATCTACCTCGATTTGCCCACCCGCTGATACAGGTAGACATGAATTTTTTACTAATTCAGAGCCTGTTATGCCGGCTGAATAGAGAACTAAGTCAGCTTGTCGAATGCTGCCGTCCTCATCTTGCAAGCCACCTTTCACAAATTTTTCTGGTTCGTAACCATAATCGAGGATAATGCCTCGCTCTGAAAGTCGGTCTGTAATAGCTCCTTTTTCATCTGGCTCAATATTGGGAGAAAATAAATGAATTTCAAATTTATCCCTGATGCCACGCTCTTTTAAAGCATAATCAAGTAAACAAGCACATTCATACATTTGCCCACCACGACCGGCAACAAAACCATCCGCCTTGTTAAGTTTAAAGCCTAAATAAATGACACCTTCTTTCAGTGCATTTAACGCTAGCATAAAAGCATCCATGTCATCGGGTCCACGGCAAGGGGAATAGGTAAATTCAGCTGTACCCGGAATATCATCTTCTTGAAAGGCAGGCCCTACACCTACAAATAAGGCATCATTTGTATATTGTGCATGCTTTGTTACGACGGTTCGACCACCATCTTTAATATCGATAACCTGATCATCAATAAAATGGATATTACGCCTTTTCAGGTACGGACGAATATCAACGCGAATTTCGCGATTATTTTTACTACCAGTAATAAATTCAGGAATAGCAGGAAAATATATGAACTCGCCATTACCAATCAGTGTGACATCGTAAGGTGAGAATTTTTTCCTATAAAATAAGTTAAAAAACGGAACAACTTGTAATACCAATAAATATTGAATAAAAAATAATGAAGAAAATCCATTACCAATAATGATTATTTTTTTTCGCATTACGCGCTCCTCTTATACCATCTTAATTAGAATAATTAGCTTACTTCTCACCATCAGCAAGACGTTTTTCTAATGCCGCTTTTGCCGTATCTGTTATATCTGAATCTCCTGCGGCAATGTCTCTAAGCACATTCAATGGCACATTAAGATTAACAATTGCTTGTTTGCGAACCCTAAACTCAGGATCTTTTAACAACTTCACAATTAAATCGGATGGAGTATAACCACAATGCGCTACCGATAAGCGCACATCGATTGATTCATCATTCACTAATGGAATAATGGCTTTTTTAGGCGCATTAAGATTATGTGCCAATGCAGAACGAACCCGCCAACTTGGATCTTTTGATAACAAAAGAAGAACCTTAGAGGGTGCTGAACGTCGCTTAGCCACGACCTCACGAACCGTCCAGTCCTCATCCTGCGCGTAACGTAACAAGTCTGCAGCTTTCGTCGAAGGCAACCCTGCAGCACGCAGTCTTTCATCAAGGCTTTCTGCCCACGCTGATTGCGCAGCGAACAACATTACGAATATCAATAATATTACTTTTAGTAAATATTTCATTCTTAACCTTTGTAAACCTTTTTGTTTTGCAATGCATTTTAATGCGCATGCGTACCATTATTAATATATTCAATCGGTGCACTTTCATGTGCAAGTACATCACGATGTGTACTAGGTGCAGGAGCGCGGGTACTGGCATGATCATTTAACGGCTCTTTTGCGTGTCCATGATTACTTGTAGCCGGTGCTACTTGCTCAGCAGACGAATCCACATGTGGCTTACTATCACCATGCCCCTTCGACACTTTCGCATCTAATCGTTTATATTCATTGGCATCAATCGTCGGTAATGCTTTCAGAAATGCCACAATATCCCATATTTCGGCATCATCATGAGAAGGGCCCCAAGCAGGCATACCGGTCATTCTGATTCCATTTTTAATCACCCAAAATAATTCGGCATTACTCATAGCATGGTCTTCGGCTTCAGCTAGATCGGGGGGTGGTGGGTTTAAACCCTGTTTGATCGGTGAATCGCTTCCACTAGGCGGAGTGTGGCAAACCGCACACATTTCTCGGTAACTACGAAATCCATTCTCTATTTGTGTTGCACTCCCTAAAATGGGCGCCTTTATATTTTTGGCGTGAGACTCAATAGATGCTTCGCGCGTTGCAATCATCATCCAGCGTAATACTGCAGGATCTTCCCATTGTGTAGAAACATTAAACATTCCAGAATAAACAAATCCAAGTACTGCAATGATGACTAATATAATACTCGCAAGAAACTTTACTACTATATTCATTACTCTACTCCAAACAACCTTTACTATTTTATTAAATCTCTTACGAGTAATTTACGCCCATAATCCTATATGAAAATCCTTCATCACTGCACGCAAAATATCGCTGCGCGTCAAAATACCAGTCAATTCCCCATCATCGACTATGGGCATTGCCCCTATTCTTCCTTCAACAAACAAGCGTGCGATATATCTCACATCTGTATCACTACTTGCAGAAACTACATCTGTGGTCATTACTTCTGTAATGAGATTAAACTTAGTATGTGTATGTTCCTTATCCTCTAATGAGAGCTCACCTAGATATCGCAACACATCACGATCTGATACCAATCCAATTAGACCTTTTTCATCTGAAATAACGGGTACATGTCGAAATTTTCTTTTATGAAAAAGCGCTACCACCTCAGAAATCATGGCAGTCGGTGCAAGTACCTCGACCGATGACACCATAATTTCAGATGCAGTAACAACACCACTATCTGATTCATGCTCAATACTGCTATATGACTGGCTTACTGTTTCACGATGACCATGATGATGCCCTGCCATCGACTCTTCAGAGGCATCAATATGCCTATTCTCTATTCCATGATAGGCATAAATTTCATCTGTTTTATTAACTAGTCGTTTAGCAAATAGCCTATTCATCGGCATAGTTTCATGTCCGGTTAAACCATGCACAAAAAAAGTCATCTTCTGCTCAATTTAGGTGATAAACAGAAGATGAATACATTAAGAATTAACAGTGAATGGTAAATTTTTAAACCACTACTATTCGTCATCAACTGTTTTTCTTGCAATAATATAGTTGTAAATAGGTACCCAAATTAATGCGAAATACCATCCGTAACTGTAGCTTTCTAACCCACCAATAAAGAAACTTTCCCAGCTAATCCATTTAAAGCCCGGTAATAATTTCTGCCATACTTCGTACATCGCATGACCTGGAAATACCAAATCGAATCCAACACAGAAAATAAATGTAATTAAAATAAATAAACTTGTTGCATGCCCTATTGCAGAAAGTGATAAACGATTATTCATAGCTCATTCTCCTTCTTGGTTATTAGATAAGTACTTTTCTGGTTCCTTCTCAAATTTATCCATGCACTGCCGCGAACAAAAACGATACAATAGCCCATTATGCATCATTCCATAGCCCTTCTTCGGTTCAACGTTCATTTTACAAACCGGATCCACATGATCCGTTTGTTGTTTATCAGTCTTGTGTCCATGTATCAAATGAGCGCCACAGCCAAATCGCATCACAAAATAAAACAAGCCTGCAAAAATAAGTAATGAGAGTAATCCTTCCATCATTTATATCCTCAGCAGGTTAAATACTATTTAGATTATGACTCCAGCTCTTTGCGACGGCGCTTAAATTCATCCTCATCAATTTCACCATTAGCAAAGCGTTTCTTCAATATGGACATAGGTGATTCATCTCTAGAATCACTATTTGAATCTGAGCCACCACTTAATCCTTTAAAACCGACAACAACAAGAATGATCAATAGAATCCAGAATATCCACATAAAGCCTCCACCAAAAAACATTCCACTTGTTGAGCCATCCATCATATTAACCTCCTGTGCTAACTAAAACTAGAGTTTTGCATTCCTCAATCTCAGTGCATTAGTAATAACTGAAACAGAACTAAAGCTCATCGCTGCGGCAGCGATAATAGGTGATAGCAATATGCCAAATACGGGATACAAAACACCCGCCGCAATTGGTACACCTGCAGCATTATATATAAAGGCAAAGAAAAGGTTCTGTCGAATATTTTTCATTGTGGCACGAGACAAGCGTCGAGCACGAACAATACCTCGTAAATCACCTTTAACTAAGGTAACACCGGCACTTTCCATTGCCACATCAGTTCCCGTACCCATTGCAATGCCTACCTGAGCTTGAGCCAAAGCGGGGGCATCATTTATACCATCACCGGCCATTGCCACAATCTTACCGTCTGCCTGTAGTTGTTTAACAACATCTGCTTTTTGATCGGGCAAGACTTCTGCTTGAACTTGATCAATATTCAATTTACTTGCAACAGCTTCAGCAGTTTTTTGACTATCACCCGTTAACATGACAATGGTGATGCCTTCCGCATGCAACTCACGAATGGCTTCAGGCGTTGATTCTTTAATTGGGTCGGCGACACCAATCAACCCTGCTGCTTTTCCATCAATAGAGAAAAACATCACAGTCTGACCATCGGCCCGTTGTAAGTCAGCCTTTGCAGGTAAGTCTCCAGCATCAATACCTAAACTTTCTAGTAGTTTAAGATTGCCTAATGCTACTGCATGACCATCCACTCTACCCGTAACACCCTTACCTGTAATAGATTCAAAATCATCCGTTGGTAACAAACTAATACCACGATCTTCTGCACCACGCACAATTGACTCAGCTAAAGGATGTTCACTTGCTCGTTCTAAACTAGCGGCTAACGTCAATGCCTGTTGCTCATCAGCATCACCCACCATCGTAACAGCTACCAAGGTTGGTTTACCTTCCGTTAATGTACCCGTCTTATCTACAACCAAGGTATCTACCTTTTCCATAATCTCAAGCGATTCTGCATTCTTGATTAATACACCTTCTGTCGCACCACGGCCTGTTCCAACCATTATGGAGATGGGCGTTGCCAAACCTAAGGCACATGGACATGCAATAATAAGTACCGCAACTGCGTTAATCACCGCGTATGCAAGTGCAGGTTCTGGGCCCCAGAACCACCAAACACCAAACGAAATCAGTGATATCAAGACCACAACAGGAACAAAGTAACCAGCAACCATGTCTGCCATTTTCTGGATCGGTGCACGTGAGCGTTGTGCTTCAGCAACCATCTTAACGATTTGTGATAACAAGGTATCAGAACCCACTTTTTCAGCTTTCATCAATAAGCTGCCCGTACCATTTATAGTTGCACCAATTAATTTTTCACCCTTGGTTTTCTCAACAGGAATTGATTCGCCTGTCACCATAGACTCATCAACGTTACTACTTCCTTCAACAGTGACACCATCAACAGGAATTTTTTCACCAGGGCGAACCCGTAAGGTATCACCAACCTTCACATGCTCCATCGGAATATCTTCTTCCGTGCCATCTACACGAACGATACGAGCAGTTTTTGGTGCGAGACCTAATAACAATTTAATTGCTGCATTAGTCTGGCTACGTGCGCGTAATTCTAATACCTGACCAAGCAATACTAAGGCTGTAATGACCGCTGCTGCTTCAAAATAAACAGGAATAACGCCCATTTTATTCATCACTGATGCAGGGAAAATATCTGGCAACAACACACCAATTATGCTGTATAACCAAGCAACACTGACACCCAAACCAATTAACGTGAACATATTCAAGTTCCAGGTCATCACAGACTTAATTGCTCGTACATAAAATATCCAACCACCCCAAACAACAACAGGCGTCGCCAATATCATTTCAAACCATTGCCGATAAACGGGGTTTACAAATTCAGCCATCGCATCGGGCCAAAATTCAGCTGCCATGGCGCTAAAAAACACAGGAATAGCTAACAATGAACTAATCCAAAAACGCTTGTTCATGTAATCAAGCTCGCTGGTGTCTTCTTCTGCTTCGACTGTGCGAGCTTCCAGTGCCATACCACACTTTGGACAATCGCCAGGTGTATCCTGAACTACTTCCGGATGCATAGGGCAGGTATATTCTGTTTTAGTTGCTATAACAGGTACACCCATAGGTTCTAGTGCCATGCCGCACTTTGGGCAAGTACCAGGGCCTTCTTGAATAATTTCAGGATCCATTGGACAGGTGAACATGGTGCCTTCGGGTACATCGAGCTCTTCAACAACATTGGCATCTTTATTTTCGTATTGTTCAGGATTCACTTGAAATTTTTCAGCACAATGCGCACTACAAAAATACCAATCTTTTCCTTTATGCGTTAGGTGATGTTCTGAGTCAGATGTCACACTCATTCCGCAAACAGGATCCGTATCATCGGCTTCATTATCGTGCGAATGTCCACAACAACTACTTGAAGTTTCTTTTTTAATATATTCTTCTGGATTTACACTAAATTTGTTCAGACATGACTCACTACAAAATAAATACTCTTCGCCATGATGCTCTAAATGATGTTCTGTTGCTTCAGTCACTGACATCCCGCAAACGGGATCCGTCAAATTATTCGTTTTATTTTCTGACATGCCTGTTACTCCTAAAATTTAGCTGTTAAACAATTCACGTAATTCATGTTCGGTAGGTTGTTTTCTGAAAACAACTTCACCATCAACGATAAGATTTGGAGAATGTCTAATCGCTAGTTTTTCACATAATTCAGCTTCATCTTCCGCATAAACAAGTTTATGCTCCACACCCAAATCATCTAGTTCTTTAGATAAATTCGTACAATGGCTGCAACCATTCGTTGCAATAATCATGACATCCATTTTTTTCTCCTATCTTCTTTAAATATTCAATTAACCTTTTTTACGAAACAGGTAGTTCAATAAGATGACAAACAGAATGCCCATCTGGCACACCATCTGGCATCGTATCCCATTTTATCAATGCTTGTTCCATCCGTTTCTGTAAATCCATTAATGAATCAAGCTGTTCTCTATTTTCTTCAATGCGCCGTTTCAGAATTTCTCTCACTCGTGGGCAAGGAGATTTACCTTGATCCGAGTCATGCATAATTTCTCGTATTTCACTTAAGGTATAGCCCAGTTGCTTTGCTTGCCGAACAAAACGCAACCATTGAACTTCAGTATATTGATATAAACGATAACCATTATCAGGATTTCGTTCCGGTCTTAGCAATCCTAGGCGAGTGTAATATCGCACTGCATGAGCCGTAGTACCACTTTCATTCGCTAATTCCGTGACTGTTAACATTTCATATATCCTCGAAATTCAATCGTTAACCATAACAATTGGTAAAATAAATTTACCCATCACCGGCTGTTCAACTACTCGTGTGAATCTTCTCCAATCAATATTTCCGTATCAGACAAATAATGATACTTAGGCACTAATAAATTAATCGGCGCTGGCATATGTTTAAATACGCGCCCTGACAAATCATACTTTGATCCATGACACGGGCAATAGTAACCGCCTACCCATAGTTTACCTAGATCATCAGGAGAGCGATCAGGGCGATAGGTCGGAATACAACCTAAATGCGTACATAACCCCACAACTACTAAGTATTTTTCACGAATTGAGCGAGCAGAATCATTCGCATAATCAGGTTGTTGACTTGTGACGAGCGAATCAGGATCGCTAAGCTGCTCACGTAACGAGTCTAATTTCAGATCATCTAAGTTTTCCTGTGTCCGATTTAATATCCAAACGGGTTTTCTTTGCCATATTACGGTGATTTGTTGTCCAACTTTTAACTTACTAATATCGACCTGAACAGGAGCACCTCCAGCATAGGCTCGTGCAGAAGGGTTCATATAGGAAATAAATGGAATCGCGGCTGTAACAAGACCTGCGCCAGCAACCAAGCTTGTTGCTTTAATGAGTCTACGCCGATGATTGTCTATATTTTCGTTCATTCTCAGCTCTCGTTATTAGGGCAACCCTTGCTCTAAATAATCAACCACTGTATGGACTATACAACCTATACCTTAGGCATAGGTCAAGGTTTTACTTAAATTAATATCAATAGGAAACTATATTAGAAACAATTACTTAAAAATTTAAACATTTTTTTGAGAACTAAAATCAAACCAGCATGGTGAGAACCACCATGCTGGTGTACTTGTGACAATAAATAATGAGGTTATTTATTAAATTTACGTAGATAAGACACAACTGCCTGTATATCCGCAGCCGTTAAAGCAGTATTACCGCCTTTAGCAGGCATTGCCATTGGCGAACCAGGGCTTTGGAAACCTTCCGTAACATGCTTAACCAATACATCATCATTTTGCTTCAATGGCCCATTCGAACTCGTAAAGTCTGGTGCTCCTGGTAAGGTGCCTTTTCCATCAGCGCCGTGACAAGCAATACAGGTTTGATTATAAACATCGGCTCCGCTTAACTTAGATACTGTTGATGCCGAAGAAACAGATGCAGCCTTAGTATCAGCGATAATAGTTTTACGCGGTGGCTTATTCGACGCCGTTAAAAAAGCAATCACATCTCGTGTTTCTTGCCCCGTTAAACCGCCTCTCAAACGCATGTGAAACGCGGTGGAGTACCACTGATCATCACGTAGTTCACGTGCATCACGGATATTATGGCATCGTCCACAATTATCACGCCAAACATTAGCACCCGTCGTAAAATCACCTTGTTTTGTATGGTCATCTGCCAATATAGAAGATGAAAAAGGCAACGCGAATAACATAACCGTTATCGCTAATAAGCTTTTTGAAGAGTAATTCGTAGTATTCATCATTATATTCTCCTAGAAGCCGTAGGCCATTTGAACAAGCCAACGATTGTCATCTGAAATAGCCCCTTGTTGACCATCATTGAGTTCGTAGGTGATTTTACCAATCACATTACTGGCGAATAAATAATTAAGACCAAATGCCCATTGCTTTTGATCCCTTGACGCTGCGGGTGAATCAAAGTCCGTATAGCGCGTTACACCTTCAAACTTAGTCGTTGGAAACAAATAGGATGCTTGGGTGTACCATGATGTCCATTCACCACCATCAGAGGCACTCGCCCCCGTTGTGGCGCGACCAATTTTTGATTTTACGTACTCGCTACGCAGTGCAAATAATTTGTATTGCCACAAAGCGTCAATACCAAAAACGTCATAATCACGTGCTTGTTCATTAGCCAGTGCAGGTGCCGTTCCCGCAGTTACTTCCACATTGGTGACAGTAGCTTTACCCGTTGCGGCTGATAGTCCAAGCTCTAAACCTGCAAAAGGTAAAATACCAAAACGTCCACCCCATACTTTTTCACCATCTCGATCAGCGCCCTTGCCTTCCGCATCAATACCGTCAAGCTCAAACTCCGAACCATTCCATTCAGTGTTTAACTCGGGACCATTACTAATAAAAACAGCATAATTTGCACGCATCTTACCTATCGGGAATCCGCCCCTAGCCTGTACGCCTGTATCCGATACTGGTGCGGCTCCATCATGACCAAAACCAGGAGGTGCAGAAGCGAGTTTATTAATCCAAGAAGGATGCAAGTTTTGTCTAAATTGACCTAATGGACTCAAGAACTTACCACCCACTAATGCCACATAATCATTCACAAACCAATCGATGGTTAGATACTCCATAGCAACGTTGGTGCTGCCATCATCTTCAACCTCAAACTCAAGTTCTGACTCCAACATAAACAAGTCTTTGTATTGGAAATGAAAAATAGGTGAGAAAGATCCCACTACAAAGCTGCCATCTTTGTTCTGCGCATCCGTATAACCGATGTCCGCATAACCAGACATATGAATTAGGGTATTGGGGTCTTTCCACTCCGAAGCAGCATTAACGTGATGTTCCAATTCTTTAGCTTCTGCCCGTGTGATAGTGTTTTCTTCTACCTTCTGCACTTTTACTTGTTGCTGCTTCAATGCCTTTTGCAATTCTTCAAGCTGCTTCTGCATTAGTTCAACTTGTTGTTTAAGCGCATCATAAGCTGCATCGGCCGATGCAACACTAGGAATGGATAAAGAAAGAGCAATTGCCAACATATGCCGTGTAAATTTCTTTGAATGGTTCATCTCACCTTGCTCCAATCATGTCATTTGAATTTTAATACCGCACACACTACTACAATGTCACTTATATAGGTTATGCATATCATTTGCATTGACCTGTATCATTGTCACACTTTTTAAATGGAATCCATCTAAGTCACAACAACTATTTCAATGCATCGCGTACCCGTTCAAGCTTCTCTTTAACTTGCCCTGCCAGTTCAGCAATACCTTCACGTTTGACCAATGTTAATACAGCACTGGGATCCATAAATGCGACTGTAACCGATCCATTTTCCTCTTCACGGACAAGCACATTGCAAGGAAGCAACAAACCAATATCAGGTTCTGCATCAATCGCTTGATTCGCTAACACAGGGTTACAGGCGCCTAATATCGTGTAGGGTCGTTTGTCTATATCAAGTTTCTTTTTTAAGGTCGCTTGAACATCAATCTCTGTTAAAACGCCAAAACCTTCTTTTTGCAATTCATCAGTCACTCGCGTTATTGCTGTTGAAAAATCATCATTCACTACTACTGAAAAACCATACATAATATGTGCCCTTAATATTTATCTAAATGTCTCATTCTGAATACAAAATCTATTCACCTATGATAAATCACTTACTGCTAACCACGAAGCGAAATATCCTCTATTTGATAAAAAAGGCGCTGCGATTCATAAAATCACAGTGCCTTATTATTAACGACTATTTACAAAGGTAAATCGTTCGGTAAAAACAACTCCGACTCTACATCAGCAGTATGAGCGATATGATGACCTTTCATACCTACCTGAGCAATGCTTACATCATCATCAACTACCTTTACTGCAGGCTCATTCATATGGCGACGATTTGGCGCATACGTCTGACCGATATTAATAATAGAGGCATCATCATCCGCAATCGTATTTGTGTCAACGGCTGCGAATGCACTACTACTTGCCAATGTTAAACCAAGGATTGTTGCATAAATTGTTTTCATAATAATTCTCCTAAAAAATAATATAATTTGTTTGGTTACAACTTTTACAACTTATAAAGGTAAGTCGTCATCAAGAAATAATCCGGCTTCAACATCCGCACTGTGCGCTATGTGACGTCCTTGTATTCCTGTTTGAGCAATACTTTGGTCATCATCAATTACCTGTGTTGACGCAGCATGCGTTCTATCGTGCATTGAGCAATTTTCAGAAATCGTGCTTTGACCGATATTCAAGATAGCGGCATCATCATCTGCAATTATATTGCTATCCATCGCAGCGAAAGCACTACCACTTACCAATGTTAAACCAAGGATTGTTGCATAAATTGTTTTCACGTTAATTCTCCTAATTCTTCACCTTCTGGTGAAATTTTTTCGCACAAACGCACCTGAATAAATTAAATCTATTCATAAAAATTCAGGTACAAAGTTTTTAAATGTTTGCAGCCCAGGATTTATTGACTGCTAAAACGATGGTTGGTAGTTAGGAAGTCATCCTGCCATGCATACATGGCACTTCCCCAACCTTATGCGATGTTTCGAGGAGGGCGAAAAAGGTTTCGATTACTAATGCTTTGTATATGTTCGGCATTAGTAACAAAGAGAGCGTACGAAGACAATAGAACTAAACCATTGCCAGAAGATGGAATAGCGAATGATGTACTGGTGCAGTGCGTTGTGCCTGCCTGACAATCAGTGAAACATGATGCATCCATATTACAATCTTGATGATCGACATCATGTGCTTCAACTTGGTGAACCGATATAGAAGACGCGCTAGCAGAAAAATCTGCATTAGCAGTTAATACACGCAAAGGCATGAACGCGATAATCACGATCATAACCAAATGTATCCAACTGTTATTATTACGTTCCTTCATTTTACCTTTCAATCTGCTTCATTAAGTTCATAGGTTAGGACTAATATATTCATCAGAAGTTCAAAAAAATATGATCTAAATCAACTTTGATAAAAAATTATTTATTTCTTGCTTTTATTGCACGCTGATTATTTTGATACCATGCATCATAAAGTGGCTCCGGCCATTTCGCTTGTATAAAAACCAAAATATCATCAACTTCAGCATCTGAAATCTTACCTGCAAAAGCGGGCATGTTACCGCCAATCTTTCCTGTACCCTTATTAATTGTGTATTTCAATACTTCAGTAGGATGATGCCAAGCATGTCCCGTTCCATTCAAGGGTGGTGGCGGGAACTTGCCGTCTTTATCTTGTTTCTGCCATGTCGCATTCCCTTGTGCCTGTTCACCATGACAGGCTGCACAATTATTTTTAAACAATACCGCACCGCGTGTAAGTTGTTGGGCATCAATATTCCTAGAAGTAGACTGAGGCTCTTTACCTGCATTCATAAGCTGAGTGACGTCATCTGCATCACAGGCAGCCAGCACGAGGCTGGCTGCTACGATAAGCATAAACTTACTCATACTTCTGATGCCGATTTCAAGCCTCGACGTTTCCAAATGATAAATACTGCAGGAATAACCACTAGGGTTAATAACGTTGCCGTCACCATACCACCGACCATGGGTGCGGCAATACGGCTCATCACTTCTGCACCGGTACCACTACCCAGCATGATAGGTAACAAACCTGCAATAATCGCTGACACCGTCATCATAATAGGGCGAACACGTAACAACGCACCTTCAACAACTGACTCATTGAGTTCTTCCAGTGTCATAGGACGTTCTAAATCCATTGCCTCATTGTGGCGCTCGTTATATGCAATATTGAGGTACACCAACATCAATACCCCGATCTCAACCGCGACCCCAGACAGTGCGATAAACCCGACCCCAACAGCAACTGACAAGTTGTAATCAAGAATATAAAGTATCCATGCCCCGCCGGCTAACGCCACAGGCAATGTGCCCATGATAATGAGTACTTCAACGAAATTGCGGAAGTTGAGATACAACAACAACATAATAATAGCTAAGGTCAAAGGCCCAACTACTTTGAGTTTCTTCATCGCACGTTCTAAATATTCATATTGCCCAGACCAGCCAATGGAATAACCTGCTGGCAAGACAACATTTTCTTCAACCGCACGTTTCGCATCCGCAACATAGGAAGCAATATCTCGATTTTGAATCGACACATAAATCCAACCATTCAAGCGTGCGTTCTCACTCTTAATCATCGCTGGACCGCTTTCAATGTTAATTGATGCGACTTGCGATAAAGGAATGTGTGCACCCATTGGTGTCACCAACGGTAGATTACGGATCTTCTCAAGCGAATTACGCGTGCCCTGCGGGTAACGAATATTCACAGGGTAACGTTCCAAACCTTCTACTGATTGTGTAACATTCAGACCACCCACAGCCGTACTGATAACATCTTGAATATCCATTATATTAAGTCCTAAACGCGCACTTGCAAGACGATCGATATCCACTGTTACATAACGTCCGCCCGCAACACGTTCAGCATAAACAGATTGTGTTCCTTCAACAGGAGCTAAGGCCTTTTCAATTTGCTTACCAATATCCTGAATGACTTCCAGATCAGGACCGGCAACCTTAATACCTACAGGTGTTTTAATACCTGTTGACAACATATCGATACGGATCTTGATCGGTGGATCCCAAGTGTTTGCCATACTCGGCACCTTAACGGCCTCATTCAATTTCTGTTTTAAACCATCAAGCGTCAGCCCTTCACGCCATTCTTCACGAGGTTTTAAACGCACGATCGTTTCAATCATCGTCAGTGGCGCAGGATCGGTGGCAGTATCAGCACGACCGACCTTACCAAAGACTGACTCAACTTCAGGAACCGTGCGAATCAATTTATTGGTTTGTTGCAGAATTTCGCCTGCCTTACCAATAGATACCGCAGGAAATGCCGATGGCATATAAAGCAAATCACCTTCATCCAGCGTCGGCATAAACTCACCGCCGAGCTGTGTCATTGGCCACATGCCGAGCATCATAACAACCAAACCCACTAATACTACTTTCATTGGACTGCGTAGTACCAAGTTAATAATAGGTCGGTATGTGGCGATTAATAAACGGTTAACCGGATTCTTATGTTCTGGCGTTATGTTGCCACGAATTAAGTACCCCATTAAAATAGGCACCAAGGTAATCGATAACCCCGCTGCTGCTGCCATGGCATAGGTTTTAGTATAAGCCAGCGGTGCAAACATACGACCTTCCTGCGCTTCTAATGTGAACACAGGCAAGAAACTTAAGGTAATAATCAACAACGAAAAGAATAAGGGGGGGCCCACTTCCGCTGACGCACGCATCATAATGTGCCATCGATTCATATCGGTGAGTTTCTCTTTTTCAATGTGCTTGTGCACATTTTCAATCAAGACAATGGCGGCATCCACCATTGCACCAATGGCAATCGCAATCCCTCCGAGTGACATAATGTTGGCATTGATGCCTTGTGACTGCATAACGATGAAAGCCACCAAAATTCCTACTGGCAAACTTAATATAACCACCAGTGCCGAGCGTAAATGGAACAGGAACAAGGCACAGACCAACGCCACAACAATAAATTCTTCAATCAACTTGTGGCTTAAGTTTTCAACCGCACGATTGATCAATGATGAGCGATCATAGGTTGTGACAATTTCTACACCATCAGGCAAGCCCTTTTTCAATTGCTTGAGTTTATCTTTAACGCCTTGAATGGTGGTTAATGCATTTTCACCAAAGCGCATGATAATCACACCGCCAACCACTTCACCTTCACCATTTAATTCCGCAATACCTCGACGCATTTGTGGACCAATACGAATGTCAGCAACATCCTTGAGCAAAATAGGCGTGCCTTGTGCATTCATTCCCAATGGCACCGCTTCCAGATCTTTAATGCCGCTAATGTAGCCTGTCGCACGTACCATGTACTCGGCTTCAGCCATCTCGATAACCGAACCTCCGACTTCCTGATTGGCTCGTTTAATAGCATTTTTAACTTTAGATAACGGAATCTTATAGGCGCGAAGACGGTTCGGATTTAATACCACTTGATACTGCTTGACCATGCCACCAATCGTTGCCACTTCTGAAACACCTGGAACGGTTTGCAATTCATATTTCAAAAACCAATCTTGTAAACTACGTAACTGTGCTAAATCATTTTTGCCGCTTCGATCTACTAGTGCATATTCAAAAATCCAACCCACGCCGGTTGCATCTGGCCCCAAAGCGGGACGTGCCTGACGCGGTAGCCTCGACTCGACCTGACTTAAATACTCCAGTACACGTGAACGAGCCCAATACGGATCCGTACCATCTTTAAAGATAATATAAACATACGAGTCACCAAAGAATGAATAACCACGTACATTTACCGCACCTGGTACTGACAACATGGCAGTTGTCATCGGGTAGGTTACCTGATCTTCTACAACTTGCGGCGCTTGTCCCGGGTAACTAGTTTTAATAATAACTTGTACATCCGATAAATCAGGAATCGCATCAAGCGGTGTTTTCTGTACCGAGATCAGTCCCCAAGCAACCAGCATTGCCGTCAACAAAAGAACCAAAAAGCGGTTTTCGATCGACCAATTAATTATTTTTTCAATCATTGCTCGACTCCCCTATTTAGTTTCCATTGACATGTCTTTAGACATTACCTGGCGAATAGAACCGATCAAATAAACGTCGGCCTTCTCCATTAAGTCGAACTCAACCTTCATACCTGGTTTTAGGTCTTTCACGGAAACACCTTCGGCTAATTTAAAGTCCATCGTCATTGCAGGCCAGCCCAATGCTGAAATTGGCTCATGTGATAAATTAATTTTACCGTCATCTGCCATGATATCGCCGATGACACCTTGACCTTTTACCATCTTCATTTCATCAATAGGTTTAGTTTCTGTCATACGACTAAAACTTGCCTTAATACTGGCTTCGGAATCAAGCAAGAACTGTGATGAAGTAACTACATTTTCATCGCCTTTAAGTCCATCTACAATTTGAATACGGTCACCCGACTCAATGCCACTCACCACTTCACGAGGAATAAATTTCCCATCGCCTAAACTAAGAATGACACGTTCGCTATTACCCGTTCTTATTAATGCTTCTAGCGGAATACTCACCACATCCTTTGTTGCACCGCCATAGATAACAACATCCGCAAACATATTTGGTTTCAATGCTTCATCTGGGTTATCAAATCTCAATCGGGCACGTAATGTCCGTGTCATTGGGTCAAGACTTGGATAAACATATTCAACGGTTCCTTCCCACTTACGACTTGGAAGATATGACAAAGTAATTTCGGCGGGTTTACCAACCTTTACCCAATCGGATTGCCTCTCAAACACTTCGACCAAAATCCATATACTAGAAAGGTCGGCCAAGGTCATCACTTCCATGCTAGGTTTTACAAACATCCCTTCACGTGCATTAAGCTTTGATACAATGCCATTTTGCGTAGCATGTATTGAAATTAACTGTTCTGACTTACGGGTTCTTTTGATCTTATTAATCTGTGTTTTATCAACACCCAATGCACGTAAACGTTCGTAAGATGCACGGATAAGACGTTTATTCTTACTGCGCAATGCTTGAATATATTCATCTTGTGCATTCACTAAGGTTGGAGAATACAACTTAAACAATAAATCTCCTTTCTTAACTCGCTCTCCTTCAGATTTAACCGTGAGGCTATCTATCCAACCTTCCGTACGCAAATGAACATGACTAATTAAGTTCTCATCAAAGTCAACATAACCGACTGAGTCGATGCGTTTCCACAATTTACCCAGTTTTGCTTTTTCTGTTCTAACCCCTAAGTTCTGAACAATCGCAGGTGAAATAGTCACCGCGCCATCATCACTGCCCCCACTCTCTTCATAAAAAGGCACAAGATCCATTCCCATTGGAGATTTACCTGGGCCATCTTGACGGAAATTTGCATCCATGGGAGCAACCCAATAAAGAATTTTCTTTTCTTTCTTCTCTGCTTTTTCTTCCTTATAAAATGGCACGAGATCCATCCCCATAGGCGATTTACCTGGACCATCTTGGCGAAAATTTGCATCCATTGGGGCAACCCAATATAAAATTTCTTTTTCTTTCTTGGCACTA
>CAZIWG010000019.1:0-40169 GCA_964542925.1 uncultured Granulosicoccaceae bacterium
AGAAAGCCTTATTTTATCCAATCGCAATTATTGTTGTATCATTCATTATTACTGCCATTTTATTGATCTTTGTTATTCCTCAATTTGAAGCCATGTTTAAGGATTTTGGTGCGGATTTACCAGGAATGACCCAATTTGTTGTTAATGCATCAAAGATATTTACAGAATATTGGTATCTGATTTTTGGTGGCTTAATCGGTGGAATTATTGCCTTCTTGGAAATCAAAAAACGTTCTGTTCCATTTCAGCACGCCTTACAGCGAATCTCTTTAAAAATGCCTATATTTGGTCCATTGTTAGAAAAAGCTGCCATTGCAAGATTTGCTCGTACATTATCAACTATGTTTGCAGCAGGTGTACCACTTGTTGAGGCGATGACTTCAGTCGCCGGTGCTTCGGGTAATATTGTTTTTTCATCTGCTATCCTAAAAATGCGTGATGAAATTTCTACTGGTCAACAACTCAATATCTCCATGAATGCCTGTGGCCTATTCCCGAACATGGTTGTACAAATGGTCGCTATCGGTGAAGAAGCCGGTTCTATTGATGCCATGCTTAGCAAAGTAGCTGATATTTATGAACAAGAAGTTGATGATGCTGTCGATGCACTTAGTAGCTTAATGGAGCCAATTATTATGGTTGTTTTAGGTGTTGTGATCGGCGGTATGGTTGTAGCGATGTACTTACCAATCTTCAAACTTGGTTCTGTTGTATAAATCGTTATTCACATAAAAATTAGTAGATAACAATTTATGGAAGTCATTACGCTTTTACAAACCCAACCGATCACCTTCATTATTAGTGCACTAATTCTTGGTTTACTTGTCGGCAGCTTCCTCAACGTAGTCATCTACCGACTCCCAGTCATGATGAATAATGAATGGCAACAACAATGTCAGGAATTGTTACATCCTGATGATACGGATTCAGAAAAGAAAACCGAAACCTTTAATCTTTGCAAGCCCTTATCACGCTGCCCTAAATGTGCCCATAAAATAACAGCCTTAGAAAACATTCCTGTCTTTAGTTATTTATTTCTAAAAGGTAAATGCTCTTTTTGCGCTGAGTCCATCTCGCCACGTTATGCGCTCATCGAATTATTAACCGGCATACTCACTGCCGTTGTTGCTTGGCACTATGGTTTTAGTTGGCAAGCCGGTGCGGCGATGTTGTTAACATGGGCACTCATCGCCATGAGTTTTATTGATGTTGACCATCAATTATTACCAGACAACATAACACTCCCTTGGCTTTGGCTTGGATTATTACTCAGCTTAGTCCCTATTTTCGTTGATACTCATACCAGTATCATTGGTGCAGTAGCTGGTTATTTATCTTTATGGAGCATCTTCTGGCTTTTCAAACTCATCACAGGTAAAGAAGGCATGGGTTATGGTGATTTTAAATTACTTGCCCTACTCGGTGCATGGATGGGTTGGCAATTACTCCCTGTGATTATCTTACTCTCATCTGTTGTGGGTGCAGTCATTGGTATCGCCATGATCATCTTATTAGGTCGCGACCGTAACATTCCTATTCCCTTTGGTCCTTATCTTGCGGTAGCCGGTTGGATCGCCATGCTTTGGGGACATGACATCACCGCGGCTTACCTCGCTTACAGCAATTTATAACCTTTCAAATACGCTACAATGACAACATGATAATTGTCGGACTCACAGGTGGTATTGGCAGCGGTAAATCTACCGTTGCAGATTTATTTAAAAGTATGGGTGTCGGTATTATTGACACCGATGTGATTGCGCGAGAACTCGTAGAAAAAGACAAACCCGCCTACCGAGAAATTATTAAACAATTTGGTGTTGAGATTCTTTTACCTAATAACGAGCTTGATCGAGCTACGCTAAAACAACGCATTATCAATAACAATGATGATCGCTTAATACTCGAAAACATCCTCCACCCGCTCATTCAGAAAATCGTTAAGCAACAAATAAAATCAGTGAGCGGCCACTACTGCATTGTCGTTATTCCATTGCTCGTAGAGAAAGCCAATTACCCCATGCTAGACCGAATCCTTGTCGTTGATGCGCCTGTTAACGAACAAATAAAACGTGTTCGTCAACGTGATGAACTGGAAATTGCGGATATCGAGAAGCTGATTGCCCTTCAAGCAAGTCCCGAACAGCGCCTAAACGCCGCCAATGATGTTATTCGCAATGATCAAGGCTTGGACGAATTACGTACCGCCACACAACAAATGCACGATAAATACATGAAATTATGATATAAAAGCGCCTACTGACGGTTTTCACAAGGATAGTATGCCTCGCTAAAAAGATTCAGACCCCAAGCAATATGTCGATTATAATGGTCTCAATCATTTAGCTAATGCAACAATAAAAACTGTGGACACACATATCTACTACGAACAACCGTTAAACGAGCGGATAAGAATGCTTCTCAGGCTAGAACACCTGTTTGCACAAATGGATGTGTGGATGAACGGTGCCAGCACCTGGCACAGTCGTGCCGTATTGGATACACTATTTGAAATTCAAAGTTTACTCGGTCGTTCTGATATTAGTAAAGACCTGCTCAAAGAATTAGAGCGACAAGCTGAAAATCTTTCACAACTCGATACAAACCCCAATGTTGATCATCAAATGCTCAACGATGTATTAGATCAACTGGATATACTTACCGATCGTTTACATACCATTGAAGGTCAAGTCGGTCAGAAAAGTCGCGACAATGAATTTCTAAACACCATTCAACAGCGCAGCACCATTGCCGGTGGAAATTGTGACTTTGACCTACCTGCCTATCACCAATGGTTACTGCTACCCGCTGAAAATAGAATTAATGATATTTCAGAATGGATAGCTGATTACTTACCTATTCGCGATGCGATTCGCATGATACTGAATTTAATTCGTGACGGCGCAAGCACCACCAAACAAATCGCTGAAGCAGGATTTTTTCAACAATCGCTCGACACCAGCATTCCTTACCAGCTAATTCGTGTTTGCCTACCGAGCGACCATCTCTGCTTTGCCGAAATCAGTGCCGGTAAACACCGCTTCACGATTCGTTTTATGCAAATCATTGACCGTTCACAACGACCAATACAAGCTGAACAAAATATTGAATTCCTACTCAGCTGTTGCCAATTATGATGCTTACCCAGATAAAATGTCCACAATGTGGAGAAATGTTTGAACTCAACGCATCAAACAGCAAACCGTTCTGCAGTGAACGTTGCAAACTAATCGATCTTGGAGCCTGGGCAGATGGAAGTTACAGCGTTCCGGCTGAAGAATCACCTATGTCTGAACAGACAACAAATTTTGATGAGTCATTACCAGATTAATCCTGTTAATCCTATGTAGTAATCCGTATCCTGCCACCAGCAATCAGCCACTGCCTCAGGGGATCTCCCGTTGGTCGTTCCAATTCGGCATTGTCTGATTACTGATGTCAGTCTACTGGTTTCTTGTCATTCTCAAACAATAGCAACGATGTAACAAAACAAGCCTTCTGGTTATTTACCTGACGACGTGTGGTTTTTTCGCCAGAAAAAATTGTAGAGGAGAAGGCGCAGTCTTAGCGCATATCATAAAGAATGCCGCGCTCACGTTGTTTGCTCGCAATGACGAGATCAGTAGACTGGTATCAATCATTGGTCGATGCCGAATTGGAACGACCAACGGGAGATCCCCTGAGGCAGCGAGTAATGATTGATGGCAGGCTACGTAAACATAACTCAGTAGCGCAGTCACCAGCACACTACGGCCAAAGACTCCGAATCGCTGCAATCCCCTGACCACCGGCCTGCAAAGCATCATCAATATCATCAACATGCATGCCACCTAAACCATAAACAGGTATAGTCACTTCACTCACCATCTCTGCAAAACGCTGCCAACCTAATGGCGTAGCCTCTGGGTGTGAAGCCGTTGCTTTAACTGGCGATAACACCACAAAATCGGCATCTATCGCCTGTGCTTGTTTTAAATCATCAACCGTATGACAAGAAGCCACCAACAAAATATTTTCATCCACCGGCCTTATTTTATAACCGAGTACACGTTGACTGGTTAAATGCACCCCATGAGCAGAAATAGCCAAGGCATTCTCTACCGACATATTCGCAATACACCGAGCCTGATAAGACTCGCAAAGTTTAATCACTTCTTTACCAACAGAAAGTAATTGCTCCTCTGACAGTTTCTTGGCGCGATACTGAACCAAGCGAATACCTGACCGCAGTGCCTGATCTAATTTAGATAAATACTCATCCAAGTGCTGAGGATCAGGTTCCGGTGTGACCATATAGCAATGGGGTAATCTTGCCGCACGAATAATAGGATGATTTGCAGCAGGGAAATCATAGTCATCAAACGCAGCCGACTGTACCCACTTAATAGCCTGCCCTTCTCGACCGTGCGCCTCTCCGGAAAATTCATTCACACGCCACACATCTAACAAAACAGATTGATCAGGATAATGATGACGAATTTGAATCAATGGTTGAGATGACTGTATCGTGATACCTAATTCTTCATTCAGTTCACGCGCCAAGGCTTGCTGACGATTCTCGCCGGCTTCTAACTTGCCCCCGGGAAATTCCCACAGACCACCCTGATGTTTATCATCTGGACGTTTAGCTATCAGCACTTCACCTTCTGCGTTAGTGATCACCGCCGCAACCACGTGCACAACTGAATTACTCATTCTCATTCTCAGCTTCTGTACTCTGCATTAATCCGTACATAATCATAAGACAAATCACTGGTTTGCACGCTCGTCACTGCCTCACCTCTTGCTAAACAAATTTTGACCGTGATCATCTCCTGCTGCATCACTGCCTGCCCCGACTCCTCGGTATAACCAGGATCACGACCACCTTGATGAACAATACAAACATCACCAAGATAAATATCAATCTTATCGACATCCAGTGCAACAACACCAGCCCGACCAACTGCAGCAAGAATTCTTCCCCAGTTCGGATCACCGGCAAAAAAGGCAGTTTTAACTAACGGTGAATGTGCGACAGTAAATGCCACTGCATCACACTCTGCCTGGTCTTTCCCCTGTTCAACAATGATGGTAATAAGTTTCGTAACACCTTCCGCATCCCGAATGATTGATTCGGAAAGATGTTTAGCTACTCTTGCAACCGCTGCAAAGAAAGTGTCTGACTGCGTTGAGTTCACATCTGTAATCTGATTATTACCCGCCTTACCGGTAGCGATTAATACACACGCATCATTGGTTGAGGTATCACCATCCACCGTGATCCGATTAAAAGAATCATCTACGGCTGCTCTGAGTGCAAGGTCTAGCAGCTCACTACTAATATTGGCATCCGTTGCGATGTACGCCAACAACGTTGCCATATCTGGCCGAATCATGCCTGAGCCTTTCGCAATACCGGTGATAGTAATATTCTTACCATCAATCTCAACCAGCTCACTTACGCCTTTAGCGATAGTATCCGTAGTCATAATCGCCTCTGCTGCAGGCAACCAATTATCCGCTAATAATGCCTCTTTTGCCGCAGACAACCCATCAATCAATGTTTGAGTAGGAAACGTTTCACCAATCACACCAGTAGAAAAAGGCAACACCGCTTCCGCGTCACACCCCATTAACTCAGCCACAGCTGAACAGCTTTGCTTAGACGCCAGCAAACCGGCTTCACCTAAGCCAGCATTCGCATTTCCACTATTAATAATCAGAAACCAAGGAGATGTTTTAGCTAAATGCTCCCGACATACAATCACCGGTGCCGCGCAAAACGCATTTTTAGTAAACACCGCTGCGCACTGAGAACCTTCAGCCATTTCAACCAACAACAGATCATCACGATCAGGATAACGAATCCCAGCCGCAGCGACACCAAGGCGTATGCCATCAATTGCTAGTAGATTTTGGGGTGTTGTCAGGCCAATCGTCATCTGTCCATCCTCAATAAAGATGTGAGTATAGACTATTTACTAACCTTTTAGATCATCGCTAGAGCTAGCGCGTCATTGCGAAGCGGTTCTATCGCTGAAGCAATCTCTTACTATGGGTGCTTAATTAAAAAGATTGCCGCGATGCTATCGCATCTTGCAATGACGAGGAACCAGTAGCATGACATCAGTAATCAATTGATACCGAATTGGAACGACCAACGGGAGATCCCCTGAGGCAGCGACTGATTACTGATGGCAGGCTACGAAAATTAACTTACCATTATAGTTTGTCATTGAAGCTAACAGATTGCTTCGTCGTAGCTCCTCGCAATGACGAAAAACTAGGAGCCTGCTGTCAGGCATTAGACGATGGCAAATCGAATCGACCATCGGGAGATTCCCTGAGCCAGTGGGTAATGTCTAGCAGCAGGCAACGAAGCGAAGCTAACTCAACTTCCCATGGCACTGTTTGTATTTCTTACCCGAACCACAAGGACACGGCTCGTTACGCCCGACCTTACGACCGTCTCGAACAAAAGGTGCTTCTGAACTTTCAGGAACATCACCGTCAGCTTCAAAATCACCAGAACCAGCATCATTCAAATTAGCCGCTGCATCATGTTCAAAACTCATGGTACCTTGGCGACGACGTTGTTCTTCGACTGCTTCAACATCTTCTTCATCACGAATTTGAACCTTGGACAACATAGCAATAACTTCATGTTTAATTCGCTCTACCATACCTGTAAACATTTCAAAAGCTTCACGCTTAAATTCCTGTTTAGGATTTTTCTGTGCGTAGCCACGTAGGCCAATACTATTACGCAAGTAATCCATTGCTGAAAGATGATCTTTCCAGAAAGAATCGAGCACTTGTAACATCATGGCTTTTTCAAAGTGTCTTAATACTTCGCTACCAGCCAGTTGTTCTTTTTCTTCGTAAATCCGCACGGCTTCTTCAATGATTTTTTCACGTAATGTTTCTTCGTGAAGTGAATTATCTTCTTCCAACCACTTTTGAATATCAAACTTGAGCATAAACTCTGCTTCAAGTTCATCTTCCAAACCAGCAATATCCCACTGTTCTTCAACGCTACCGGGCATAATATGATGACTAATCACAGCATTTAAAACATCACCACGCATACTAACAATGCGGTCTGAGACATCTTCTTCTGCCATCAATTCATTACGCATATTGTAAATTTCTTTACGCTGATCGTTGGCGACATCATCGTATTCAAGTAATTGCTTACGAATATCGAAGTTGTGTCCTTCAACCTTACGTTGTGCATTTTCAATAGCTTTATTGATCCACGGATGCTCTATCGCTTCACCGTCTTCCATACCGAGACGTTTCATCATGCCGGCAACCCGGTCTGATGCGAAAATACGCATTAAGTTATCATCAAGCGAAACAAAAAACTGGCTTGAACCCGGATCACCTTGACGACCGGCACGACCTCGTAACTGATTATCAATACGACGCGACTCATGTCGTTCTGTACCGATAATATGCAAGCCACCGACTTCTAAGACTTTCGCGTGACGCTCATGCCATTCATGTTCATGAGCTTTACGTTTGTCTTCACTCACGTCACCGAGTATTTTGAGTTCAGCTTCTAAATTACCGCCGAGTACAATATCTGTACCACGACCTGCCATGTTAGTAGCAATGGTCACTGCGCCTGGACGACCGGCTTCAACAATGATCTGGGCTTCTTTTTCATGAAATTTAGCATTCAATACTTGGTGCTTAATGTCCGCTTTATTCAACATCTCAGAAAGTTCTTCAGATGCCTCAATAGAAGCCGTACCGACTAATACCGGTTGACCACGTTTCTGACAATCTCGTATATCCTCGATCACAGCATTAAATTTAGCCTGTTTATTAAGGAAAATAAGATCACTGCGGTCATCACGCGCCATTGGGCGGTTGGTTGGTATAACAACTACTTCTAAACCATAAATTTGTTGGAACTCGAATGCTTCGGTATCTGCCGTACCTGTCATACCCGATAATTTATTATAAAGACGGAAGAAATTCTGGAAGGTAATGGATGCAACCGTACGTGATTCACTTTGGATCGCAACACCTTCTTTGGCTTCAACGGCTTGATGCAAACCTTCTGACCAACGTCTACCTGGCGTAGTTCGCCCTGTGAATTCATCGACAATAATGATTTCACCTTGCTGTACCACATAGTGAACATCGCGTTGATGCAATGTATGCGCCCGTAACGCTGAATCTACATGCTGCATGATCATTATGTTGGCTGCATCATAAAGACTTTCGCCTTCTTTAAGAATGCCTTCACTGACCAATAAATTTTCAACACGCTCATGCCCTGCTTCAGTTAATAAAGCTTGGCGTGCCTTTTCATCAAGCGAGTAATCACCTTCACCGTCTTCTTCTTTTTGTTCGGTGAGTTGTGGAATTAATTTATCAATCTTTATATAAAGATCAGAGCTATCTTCTGCTTCACCAGAAATAATTAACGGTGTACGTGCTTCATCAATCAAAATTGAGTCGACTTCATCGATAACCGCAAAATTTAATTCACGTTGCATTTTGTCTTCGATAGAAAATGACAAATTGTCTTGCAGGTAATCAAATCCATATTGATTGTTCGTACCGTAAGTAATGTCTGCCGCATAACTTGCTCGTTTTTCATCTGCAGACATGCCCGCAACAATTACGCCAACGGCTAATCCTAAGAAGTTATAAAGCGGTTCCATCCACTTTGCATCACGTTCTGCGAGGTAGTCGTTAACGGTAACAACGTGCACCCCTTTTCCTGATAAGGCATTAAGGTAAACCGGTAGCGTGGCAACCAAGGTTTTACCTTCACCGGTTCGCATTTCAGAAATTTTGCCATCATGCAGCACCATGCCGCCGACCATTTGCACATCATAAGGTCGCATGTTCATCACGCGCTTACTTGCCTCACGTACAACGGCAAAAGCTTCCGTCAGAATATCATCGAGTGTCTCACCCGCGTCGAGACGTTCACGAAATTGTTGCGTCTTTGCTTGTAAATCCGCATCAGAAATCGCCTCTAAATCCGGCTCAAAGGCATTGATGTGAGAGACTGTTGCTAAATAACGCTTTACCAACCGATCATTGCGGCTGCCAAAGACTTTGCGTAGAAGCTTACGTACCATGATATTAGAGACTATATGAAAATTCGTTATAAAGAACCTGACGCCTATTCAAATAAATACGCATCAGAATATTAATTCCGCAGCTACTTTAGGGGAGTTTGAGGCACAGTGCAACTAACAGATTTTATTGCCAAATCACTGTTTTTATCGGGCATTGACGTATTTAGTGGGATTAACGTTTCGACCGTTCTTTAGCACTTCAAAATGCACATGAGGCCCTGTTGAGCGACCCGTTGAGCCCATCAACGCTAATTTGTCACCTTTTGCTACTTTATCCCCAACGTTGACGATTATTTTCTTGTTATGCCCGTAGCGAGTAACAAAACCGTTACCGTGGTTCACTTCAACCAGATTACCATAGCCATAACGTTCTGATGCCCATGTCACCACACCTGCGGCAACAACCTTGACGCTACTACCGTCTTTGCCGGCGAAATCAATGCCTTTATGGTGTTCACGTTTGCCCGAAAAAGGATCGTTACGCATACCATAATAAGATGACATCCAACCTTTAGATATGGGTCGTCCTGTTGGAATAACTTTCTTTTGCAGCTTATTACTCATCATCATGGTTTCGAGCACACTTAATTGCTCGCCACGACTGTCAAGCTGGCGCGAAAGGTCTTCTAATTGTTGTAAAAAATCGGGAACGGAAGCTGATTGCAAATTTTCACTACTAACTGGCCCACCTTGAGCCGGTGGTTTATCAAAATTGAACTCACCTTTATCCAGCTTGGCAATTTTAGTCAGCCTGCGACCTAACGCATCTAGGCGAATAACACGTGCTTGCATTTTACCAAGCTGTTTAGACAGTGCATTCATATGCCGATCGGCCTCAGCAACGGCATGATTCAACTCATCTCGCTGTGCAGCTAGCTCAATTTGCATTTCGGTATTGGCAGGATCGTTAGCTTGTTGAGCATTGTAACCCCAGTGAAAGCCAGCATAGATAATAGCGGCAGGGATAAGAAGCGCAGTAATACCTATTAATATCAATCGATTACGATCAACATTAATACTGCCTACGTGTCCTTTACTGTGTGACAAAAAAACTATGTTCATCGTCTACTAACACCGGTTATTATGTCTATATTCAACTTAGCCCTGATAGAAACTAATGTGACTAAATCCCAACAAAAATCACTACGCTCAATTCAAACTATTCTGTCTGAAAGCCCTGTTAAAAGTCATCAGGTACAACTGCTTGAACAAAATCGGGCGCATTCTGCTTTGCTTGCGACCATACAAGAATTACTTCCTGATAACAGCAAACCACACTGTCTGAGTGCCCAGCTAAAATATGACAATTTAGTTATTCATGCCGATAGTTCTGGCTGGGCGTCTAAGTTACGTTTTCAGTTGGCTACTTTACTGCCGACACTTCGCCGCCAAGCAGGTTATCATTTAGCCACAAAACTCACTGTTCGCGTACAACCTCAACAAACAAGTAAACTATCAGGTCAACTCACTCGAAGCCGTATGGATAAACAAACTGCGCAACAAATTCGCGAACTTGCTTCGGCAATACGCGACGAGACCCTTCGTCAGCGCTGGCTAAAACTAGCCGAAAACCATAAAAAATAAGTTACTATTTCCCTATAAAATCAAGTAATTAGTCTTGATTCTAGCAGTAAAACCAGCATTTTCCAGTAATTAGCTCGCCTGAACCGGCTTTGAATAGGCTATCGGCAGATTGTCAGTATCCTCAAATGTAACAATTTCCCACGCTTCCTCATCGGCGATTAATGCTCGCAATAAACGATTATTCAGCGCATGTCCTGATTTATAGCCGCTAAAGGCACCAATCAAGCTATGTCCCAGTAAATAGAGGTCACCTACTGCATCAAGGATCTTATGTTTTACAAATTCGTCCTCGTAACGTAAGCCATCTTCATTCAAAATTCTGTAGTCATCAACCACAATGGCATTATCTAAACTACCGCCAAGTGCAAGATTTTTCTCGCGAAGTTGTTCTACGTCTTTCAACAAACCAAAGGTACGTGCACGGCTCACTTCTTTTACAAAAGAGGTGGTTGAGAAATCCAGTTCTGCGGTACGAGTATGGGTTTGAAAGACTGGATGATCGAAATCAATACTAAAACTGACTTTAAAACCATCAAATGGCTCAAATTTAACCCATTTATCATCTTCTTCGACAATAACGGGATGTTTAATTCGAACAAATTTCTTTGGTGCATTTTGCTCTTCAATACCTGCTGATTGGATAAGGAAAACAAAAGGACCTGCGCTGCCGTCCATAATCGGTACTTCAGCAGCACTTAAATCAATGTAGGCATTATCAATGCCAAGACCCGCCAATGCAGAAAGTAAGTGTTCAACCGTCGACACGCGTGTGCCATCACGGCAAACCGTGGTACAAAGACGCGTGTCACCGACATATTCAGGGCGTGCAGGAATATCAACCGGTTCATCTAAATCGACACGACGAAAGACGATACCTGTATCAATGGCGGCAGGACGCAGGGTCAGGTAAATTTTTTCACCTGTATGCAAGCCTACACCCGTGGCGCGAATAACGTTTTTGAGAGTACGCTGCCTTATCATTTTTTTATATTTCAATAGCTTAGTTCATCTGGCGGCTAAAAAAGAATCAAATATTACTTAACAGAGACCGATAATAGCACAGGCTCCAAACTTCTGCATAGTGACCTAGCTCACAAAACAACGATAACAGACTGATATTAAGGGAAAAGACACCATGCCACGACTGGGGGCGAATCCGTCGTGGCACAATATCCCTAGACTGGTAGTGTTAGTCTGCTTGACGACGTAAAAAAGCCGGAATATCTAGATATTCCAAATCTGCCGCTTCATCTACCGCAGTATTATCACCGCTAGCCTTATTTCGTAATACCGTAGGTCGTGATAATGCACCATAATCAGGCTCATCAACGTGTGCTGCTGTTTCTGGTTCCACGACACGTAATGTTGCTTCATCTCTTGGTAACTGCGCTAGTTGAGGTTGACCAAGACCGGTTGCCACAACCGTCACTCGCAATTCATCCGTTAGTTCTGGATCAATCACGGTGCCTACAACTACTGTGGCATTATCAGAAGCAAATTGTCGAATTGTTTCACCCACTTCTTCAAATTCACCAATCGTTAAATCCATACCGGCTGTGATATTCACTAAAATACCACGCGCACCCGAGATATTGATATCTTCCAATAACGGGCTACCCACGGCTTGCTCTGCGGCGGCTTCGGCGCGACCTTCGCCACGTGCTGATGCTGAACCCATCATTGCCATACCCATTTCCGACATGACTGTGCGAACATCCGCAAAGTCGACGTTAATTAAGCCGGGGCGAGTAATCAATTCAGCAATACCTTGTACTGCACCTAACAACACATTGTTAGCGGCTTTAAAGGCTTCAAGCAAACTGACATTTTTACCCAACACTGAAAGAAGTTTTTCATTAGGAATGGTAATCAGTGAGTCCACATGCTCTTGCAATTGTTTAATACCGTCATCGGCAATTAAACTACGTTTGTTGCCTTCAAAAGAAAAAGGTCGCGTAATAACGGCAACCGTCAAAATACCCATTTCTTTTGCAATTTCAGCAATCACCGGTGCGGCACCAGTACCAGTACCACCACCCATACCCGCTGTAATAAACAACATATCAGCACCTTCGATCACTTCACGAATACGTTCGCGATCTTCCATAGCTGATTCACGACCAATGTCAGGGTTCGCACCTGCACCTAAGCCTTTGGTGATTGAAGTACCCAGTTGTAACATGGTTTTTGCTGAAGAATTCTTCAGTGCTTGTGCATCAGTATTGGCGCAAACAAAATCAACGCCTTCAATATCAGTACACACCATGTGCTCGACAGCATTACCACCACCGCCACCAACACCTATTACTTTTATTACCGCGTTTTGACTATACGCATCCATTAATTCAAACATAATCGCCCCTCCAGTTAAGAACTACTTTATTAAAACTACTTTTATTAACAACAACTCTTGCGATGGCTTTAAAAATAGCCATCTCAAAAATTTCCTTGAAACCAACTTTTCATACGCTGCCAAAGCGCATTGACATTACTCGCAGACAAGGCTTCGAGACTGCCCGTCTTGCGCTGTTCATGTCCAAACAACAACAACCCTACACCGGTGGCATGGATTGGATTTCTCACCACATCAACCAGGCCGGATATACTATGTGGTACACCTAAGCGAACAGGCATGTGGAATATCTCTTCTGCAAGTTCAACCACACCTTCCATTTTCGATGTACCGCCTGTGAGTACAATGCCGGCAGCAACCAAATCTTCAAAACCACTACGGCGTAACTCCGCTTGTACCAAAGTAATGAGTTCCTCATAACGAGGTTCAACCACTTCAGCTAATGTTTGGCGTGTTAAACGGCGTGGTGGTCTATCGCCAACACTCGGTACTTCAATGGTTTCTTCTGCACCGGCAAGCTGGGTTAATGCACAGGCATATTTGATTTTAATTTCTTCGGCGTATTGCGTCGGTGTGCGCAGTGCCACTGCAATATCATTTGTTACTTGATCACCCGCAATCGGAATTACAGCTGTGTGACGTATCGCCCCTTCGGTAAAGACAGCGATATCCGTTGTGCCACCACCGATATCAACTAAACATACACCTAACTCCATTTCATCTTCTGTTAATACCGAGTGACTAGAAGCCAGTTGCTCTAAAATAATATCGTCAACTTCTAAACCACAACGACGTACACATTTAAGAATATTTTGTGCCGCACTCATTGCGCCGCTAATTAAATGCACCTTAGCCTCGAGACGAACACCCGACATGCCAACCGGTTCTTTAATGCCTTCCTGATTATCAATAATGAATTCTTGTGGTAACACATGTAGTACACGTTGATCAGCAGGAATAGCAACTGCTCTTGCTGCATCAATCACACGATCAACATCACTCGGCGTTACTTCTTTATCTTTAATCGCCACAATGCCATGTGAGTTCATGCTACGAATATGGCTACCAGCAATACCTGTGTAAACCGAGTTAATCTGACAGCCTGCCATCAACTCGGCTTCTTCAACCGCTCGTTGGATTGACTGCACAGTCGATTCTATATTCACCACCACACCTTTTTTAAGGCCTCGTGAAACATGTGAGCCAATACCGATTATTTCGATAGTGTTGTCATCGGTGATTTCACCCACAATCGCGACAATCTTCGATGTGCCAATATCGAGCCCGACGATCAGGTTTTTTTCAGTTTTTCTGGACATGTCTCATTATCCTAACTGCGCCTTAGAGGCTACTTTTTTTAATGTTTTTTTCCAACGCACCGCAAAACCATTGGTATAACGCAGATCAACCACTTCAATCTCATTTTGTTGCGTTGCAATATAATCTTTGTAGATGCTAATAAATCTCTGCATCCGTTCGTTTACTTGCTTACGTCCTAAATCCAGAACCGTGCCATTCGCCAAATGTGCTGACCATGCTCTGCGTTTATCCAATGTTAATTCGTTAATACTTAAATTGAGCATCTTCAATTCAGCATTCAAGGTAATGTAATTTTTTAGTACGTTTTTTTCTGTGCCTACGGGCCCTGAAAGATGCGGCAAGCCTGCTGGATAACTTTCAACATTGGGTTTAAATACAATACCGTCAAAAGTGAGTAAGCCCGAATTATTCCAATAAGCCATCGCTTTTCTTTCTCTAATTTCCAGTTGCAATGTGTCAGGCCAAATTCTACGTACGGTTACTGTTTCCAACCAAGGTAACTGGCGCATGCTTTTCGTGATGGCTTTAACATCTGTATCAAAGAACCCACCTAAATCATTCTGTGCAACAATTACCTGAATCTGTTGTTCAGTAATACGAATAAATTCACTTTTCACTTGCACATTTTTAATAGGTAATGTTTGAGCGTTCTGTAATTCCAAAACACCCCAAACAAACAAAGCAATAACAATCAAGCCACCCATGCCTTTCATTAAGAAACGCACCACAGCACGATTCTCTGCCTGACGATCTTTGTGCAATTTATTTAGTTTCTTACGTGCCATGTTATGCCGCCGTTGCCAAAATTTTTACAACCAGTTCAGGAAAGTCCAAGCCTGCTGCCTTTGCTGCCATCGGTACTAAGCTGTGACTGGTCATGCCAGGTACGGTATTCACTTCGATCAACCATGGTGCACCTTGTGTATCCATCATTAAGTCAACACGCCCCCAACCACTTGCACCCGCAACGTTAAAGGCTTTAAGTGCTAATGCTTGCAGTTGCTGTTCATCTTTTTCGGATAAACCACATGGACACAAATAACGAGTTTGTTCTGATTCATACTTGGCATCAAAATCATAAAAAACATTGTCTGTTTCTAATTTAATAACCGGTAGTGCTTTGCCGGCCAATATTGCTACCGTGTATTCATCACCCTCAATAAACTGTTCTGCGAGAACTAAATCGTCATATTGTTTAGCTTGTTTCCATGCTGCTTGTAGTTCTGATTTCTGCAACACTTTACTCATACCAATACTGGAACCTTCGTGCGCTGGCTTCATCATCACTGGTAGCTTTAACGCATCAACACTATCTAAATCTTTTTCTACCACTAATACTTTCCATGCTGGTGTTGGTAGATCATCTGATTGCCATAATTGTTTGCAACGCAATTTATCCATTGACAGTGCCGAACCTAAAACATCACTACCGGTATAAGGCAACGAGAGTGTTTCAAGCACACCTTGTATCTGTCCATCTTCACCACCACGACCATGTAAGGCAATAAAAACACGGTCATAATTTCCTTTCATTAATTTTTCAATCACGTCTTTATCGGCATCAATGGTTTCTGCATTAATACCCTTTTCAAGAAGTGCATCTAATACAGCTTTACCTGTTAGCAAAGAAATATCGCGCTCTGCCGATAACCCGCCCATCAGCACTGCGACTTTTCCAAATTGTTGTACGGTCGCCGTCATTAAGCCATCACTCCAGCTTCACCGATAATGTGTACTTCACGCTGTAACACCACGCCATGTTGTTGCTCTACGGTGAAGGCAACTTTTTCAATCAATGCTTCAATATCTGCTGCTGTGGCATCACCGGTATTAATAATAAAGTTTGCGTGCTTTTCAGAAACACAAGCACCACCAATACAGGTTCCTTTTAGCCCTGCTGCCTCAATTAAACGCGCAGCATAATCGCCTACTGGATTACGAAATACCGAACCACAACTGGCTTGCTTAGTAGGTTGCAATTCAGCACGTTTTGCGAGCAATTGTTTAATTCTTATTTGCCCTGCGTCAACATCACCCTGTGTTAAAGAAAGTGTCGCTGCCACAAACCATTCATCGGCAGGACCTTTGACACTACGATAAGCAATATTAAAATCGTCGCGAGCATGTAATTGTCGTTCACCTGACGGTGAAAGCGTTGTTACATTCTTAACATTCGTCCATGTTTCACCACCAAACGCTCCCGCATTCATTGCCAACGCACCGCCCATGGTGCCTGGAATCCCTGCAAGAAATTCTACGCCAGTTAAATTCTGTCTTGCGGCAAAACGAGCCACTTTGGCGCAACTTACACCAGCCTCTACATACAATTCCGTTTCGTTCTGTAAAGAAATATTATTTAACAAACCACTGGTGCTAATCACCGTGCCTCGAAGACCACCATCACGAACCAATAAGTTACTGCCAAGACCTAACCAAAGCAGTGGCTCACCTGCTGGCAATTCAGCTAAGAAAATACACAAATCATCTAAATCCACTGGCTTGTAATAATTATCTGCTGGACCACCCACACGCCAGCTAGTGTGCTTCGCCATCATTTCATGATGAAGAAGTTCACCCTGCCAACTTGTTTGTTGCCGTGCAGTCATCATGATCCCCGCAGCTGCCTCGTTGATTTGGTTTTTTTACTCGTTTGTGTTTTAGCAACACTACTTTTATCCTGTCTTGCAACCGGTTCACTACGACGATAATAGGTAGACAAGGACTCACCACAACCAAGGTGTAGTCGATTCATCTTGTAATGAGTCATGCGCCACTTCCTCCATTTACAATTGCTAGTTGTTCTTCAAGCCCCGCGGCAATAACACCGATATTGCCTGCGCCCAAAGTGAGCAACACATCGCCTTCTTGTAGCACTGCATCCAATGCGTTGTGTAGTTCATCCACATTTTCAACATGGACAGGATCCACCAGCCCACGAGCACGAATGGCACGGCAAAGACTGCGCGAATCAGCGCCGGCAATGGGTGTTTCGCTGGCTGCATAAACTTCCAACATGAGCAACACATCGACTTTTGATAACACACGGGTAAAATCTTCAAACAAGTCACGAGTACGGGTGTAGCGATGTGGCTGAAATACCACGACTAAACGACGGTCTGGCCAAGCAGCTTGTGCTGCCTCAATAGTCACTTCTAATTCGCGAGGATGATGCCCATAGTCATCAACATGCAATACCGAACCGGCGCTGGTCATAATGTTGCCGTTAATTTGGAATCGACGACCAATGCCTTCAAAGCCACTGAGTGCATGACAAATTGCTTCATCACTGGCACCTAATTCAAGACCAATCGCAATCGCCGCCATGGCATTTTGCACGTTGTGTTGTCCTGGAAGGTTAAGGCGAATAGACAGTGGTGGTTTTCCTTCACGAATCAAATCAAAACTTGTTGCAGCAACATCTTGCACTAAATTTTCACAACGCAAGTCTGCCTCCGGATGCAAACCATAGGTCATCACCGGACGACTTAATTCAGGAATAATGTCTCTGACTGATTCGTCATCCATACACAACACAGCTAACCCGTAGAAAGGCAAGTGATGCAAGAAATCAATAAAGGCTTGGCGTAACTGTGCAAAGTCACCGCCATAGGTTTGCATGTGATCCGCATCAATATTGGTCACAATCGCAATCACCGGCTGTAAATAAAGGAAGGATGCATCACTTTCATCAGCTTCAGCCACAAGGTATTCACTTTCACCGAGTCGCGCATGCACGCCGGCACTATTTAATCTGCCACCAATCACAAAGGTTGGATCAAGCCCCGCTTCACCCATGATGCTCGCAACCAAACTCGTGGTGGTGGTTTTACCATGTGTTCCTGCCACCGCAATGCCATAACGGAAGCGCATTAATTCGGCTAACATTTCTGCTCTGGGTACGACTGGAATACGTTTTTCATGTGCCGCAATAATTTCAGGGTTTTCTGCATCCACTGCAGTTGAAACAACTACCACATCCGCTGCGGCAATATTCTCTTGTTGATGCCCTATATGAATAGTCGTGCCCAAGTCTTTAAGTCGTGTTGCCATCGCATTCATTTGTAAATCGGAACCTGATACTTCAAAACCAAGATTGAGCATGACTTCAGCAATGCCACCCATGCCGGCACCGCCAATACCCACAAAGTGAATATGTCGCATGTGTTGCATACGGCTATGCACGTGTGGCAAATTTTCTTGCATAGGCACTTTACTTGTCATAACGTGCCCCTTATTGCTTGCAGACAAATTTGTGCCACTTCTTCAGTTGCATTATTTTTTGCCTGACTTTTCGCTGCCTGTGCCATCGCTAATAATCGTTCACGTTGATGGACAAACTCACCTAAGCGTTCAGCCAACCAAGCTGCTGTAAATCTATTTTGCTGAATTAACAATGCTGCACCTGCATGTTCAAGAAAACGCGCATTGGCTGTTTGGTGGTCGTCCACTGCATGCGGAAAAGGAATAAGAATAGAAGCAACTCCGGCACTTGCTAACTCGGTTACTGTGAGTGCGCCAGCTCGGCAAATAACAACATCTGCCCATTGATAAGCTTCCGACATATCATCAATAAAGGCAGCTACCTTCGCCTGTACATTGAGAGACGCATAACGTTGTTGTGTTTCTTCCAGTTCATGACGACCGGTTTGATGCCAGATTTCAATATCACTTTGTGTAATGTCTTTTACAGCCTGCGGCACGGTTTTATTAAGCACCGCAGCACCTAAACTGCCACCCACGACTAATACTCTTAGTGCACCACTACGTTCAGAAAAACGCTTATCTGGTTCTGCAATCGTCATAATATCGGCACGAACAGGATTACCCGTTTGTCTTGCACAAAAACTGGCTGCAAAGGCACCGGGAAAGGCTTCCATAACCACGCAAGCAAAACGCGCCAGAATACGATTTGTCATTCCTGCAATTGCATTTTGTTCATGAATTAAAACCGGTTTACGCAATAACCAACCAGCGATACCACCAGGGCCGGTAACAAAACCACCCATGCCTAATAGTGCTTGTGGTCGCCACTTGCGAATTAAACGTATCGCCATATAAACCGCATAGGTAATACGGAATGGAGCTAACAGCCAACCGAGCATGCCATTGCCACGTAAACCACTAATAGGAATAGTCGCTAATTCAATGCCCGCATCAGGAATAACACGCGATTCAATGCCGCGTTGCGTCCCCAACCAAATCACATCAATACCGGCACTGCGTAAACGATCCGCCACTGCCAAGGCAGGGAACACATGCCCACCAGTACCACCTGCCATGATCATGATACGTTGTTGACCTGTGATCATCGTCGGCCTCCCTGTTTTACACCAGAGAAACTCAACCAAGCAATGCGTGTTTCAATATCAACTCGCAACAACAAGGCAATCGCCATGCACGATGCCAACATACTACTGCCACCATAGCTCATCAGTGGCAGCGTTAAACCTTTGGTCGGTAAGACACCCATGTTCACGCCGATATTAATAAACGCCTGCATAGTGAGCCAAAGTGTAATACCAAAGGCAACATAGGCCGCAAAATATAAACCAAGATACTGTGCCTTGTTAGCAATTTTAAATGCACGCCATGCAATAAATGAAAATAATGACACAACAATTATACTGCCAAATAAACCAGTTTCTTCTGCCAAAATCGCGAACACGAAATCTGTATGCGCTTCAGGCAGATAAAATAATTTTTGAATACTACCGCCAAGCCCTAAACCAAACCACTCACCTCTACCAAAAGCAATCAATGATTGGGTCAATTGGAAACCACTATTAAATGGGTCTGCCCAAGGATTTAAAAACGCAGTGACTCGCTCTAAGCGATATGGGGATGTAATGGTTAAGATTGCCACTGCGGACAATACCATCATCAATAACACCGCAAATTGCCATAATCTGACGCCGCCTAGAAACATCATACCGAGTGCCGTTGCAAAAATAACGGCAGCCGCACCCAAGTCTGGTTCCATTAATAATAAAACCGCGATGATAATAAGCACTAACATCGGTTTTAAAAAACCTAAAACCCGTGTGCGTACTTCTTCACCTCGTCTAACTAAATAACCAGCAAGATACACGACAACAAAGAGTTTCATAAATTCTGAGGGTTGAAGATTAATCACGCCTAATGACAACCAGCGAGTACTACCATTGATACTTTGGCTCACACCGGGAATCAGTAGCACAATCAACAGCATCATGCCCGCTAACAATAGCAATGCGCTAAAACGCTCCCATACGTGAAGCGGTACAAAAACAATTACTGAAGCTAGACCTAAACCCAATCCGACGTACATGGCTTGGCGAATTAGATAATAAAAAGGTTGTCCCAACGAGCGATCAGCAATGGCTATGGATGCCGAACCAACCATGACTAAACCGAAGCCAATCAACACCAATACTGCGATCAACAATGGCAGATCAAATTTCGATGTCGTGTCGAGACGACTCGGTTGACGTTGAGAAGTACGGAGTGTTGCTTGTGATGCCATACTAGCCATGCATCACCTCCTGATGAACGGCGTTGACAAAATCATCACCACGTTGCATGTAATTGCTATACATATCAAAACTGGCACAAGCCGGTGATAACAAAACACTATCACCTGATTTAGCAAGTTGTTGTGCGATTTTCACAGCATCTTTCATATCTATCGCTCGATGCACCGGCACAACGTTATTGATGACTTGTTCAATTTTATCGGCATCACGACCTAGTAAAATAACTTCGCGCACGTGCTCTGCAATTGCATTATGTAATTCAGAAAAATCAGCTGACTTGCCATCACCACCTACAATCAAAATCAACGGGCTAGGCATACCCTTTAACGCAGCAATGGTCGCGCCAACATTGGTCGCTTTAGAATCATTAAACCAACGCACACCATCTTGTTCGGCAACCCATTCACTACGATGTGCAAGTCCTTTAAAACCGCACAATGTTTCTAACATTGCCGACATATCCAAATTGATCGCATAGCCTAGAGCAAGAGCAGCTAAGGCATTTGCTTGATTATGGCTACCAGGAATTTTTAACTCATCCGTTGATAATAATTTATCACCACCGAAAGCAAGATAGCCTTTCCCGCTGTCATGAATAAGACCAAACTCACCTTGGCTCGGAGTTCCTAAACCAAATCGTAACGTTTTTCTTTGCGGATTAATCATTCTTGCAACCGCTTCATCGTCCTTATTTAGGATCATCACACCATCACCACGATAAACTGTGGCTTTAGTCTGGCTATAATGTTCAACACTGTCATAGCGATCCATATGGTCTGGCGTAATATTCAATACCACTGCCGCTACCGCATTTAAACTGTAAGTCGTTTCTAATTGAAAACTCGATAATTCCAAAATAAATAAATCCGTGTCATCACTGTCAAGCAATTCTAGAGCGGGTAAACCTAAGTTGCCTCCTGCACGTACTTTTTTTCCAGATGCAGCAGCCATCTCTGCCAACAAAGTGGTAACAGTACTTTTACCATTCGTGCCTGTAATCGCAACGACGGGGGCTTTTACGCTGCGTGCAAATAATTCGATATCACCTAATACTTCGGTGCCACGTTTTACTGCTGAACTAACGTGTTTATCTTTCAACGAAACACCTGGGCTAAGCACAATACGGCTTGCCGATGAAAAATCATCTTTGCGGAAACCACCCACATGAACGGGCATATCAGGAAATTCATTTCGTAATTCATCTAAACCCGGTGGTTGTGAACGCGTATCTGTCACCACACATGATTCACCCTGCGCGGCGAGGTATCGCGCACAAGACAATCCGGTTTTACCCAGACCGACAATCAATGTTTGTAATGACGCTGCTTGCATAATGTTATCGTATCTTTAACGATGCTAAACCAATCAAAACCAGAATCACGGTGATGATCCAAAAACGAACAATCACGCGTGGCTCAGGCCAACCTTTTAATTCAAAATGATGGTGTAGTGGTGCCATTTTAAAAATACGTTTACCAGTTAATTTGAACGATGCCACTTGTAGAATCACAGAAACCGTTTCCATGACAAATACACCGCCCATAATCACTAGTACTAATTCTTGACGTACAACAACAGCTAACACGCCAATCGCTGCACCTAATGCTAAGGCCCCCACGTCCCCCATAAACACTTGTGCGGGATAAGCGTTAAACCAGAGGAACCCCAAACCTGCACCCGCAATCGAACCAGCAAAAATAACCACTTCACCGACACCAGGGACATAAGGAATTAATAAATAACTAGCCAATTTGACGTTACCCGTCAGGAATGCGAATAAACCTAAAGCACCACCCACCAACACCGTTGGCAGAATAGCTAACCCATCCAAACCATCAGTTAAATTCACCGCATTACTTGTACCAACGATCACAAAATAGGTGAGTGGCACAAACAACCAACCCAGTTGCCAAGATATCTCTTTAAAGAAAGGCACAATCAAGGTTGTCTCAGTAGGACTGACTGATGTTTGATATAAAAACACGGCGACTGCCAAACCCACCACTGACTGCCAGAAATATTTATAACGTGCTTTAAGCCCATTCGGGTCACAACGAACTAACTTAATGTAATCATCGTAAAAACCAATCACCCCAAATGCCAAGGTAGTAACCAAAACAACCCAGATGTAGCGGTTAGATAAGTCTGCCCACAACAAAGTACTAATCGTAATTGCCACAATAATCAGCGCGCCACCCATTGTCGGTGTACCGGCTTTACTCAAATGTGATTGAGGCCCATCTTCACGAATATTCTGACCAATTTGCTTCATACTTAAGCGACGAATCATGGTTGGACCAATCACGAAGGAAATAATCAACGCCGTTAATACACCCAAGATCGCTCTAAAAGAAAGATATTGGAAAACATTAAAACCGCTGTAGGTTTCTGCTAAATATTGTGTCAGTGCGTACAACATTGCTTAGTGTTCCTCATGCATCGCTTTGACAATACGTTCCATCTGCATTCGCCGCGATCCTTTAATTAACACTACACTGTGCTTATCCAGCTCAGTCCGTAATGATGCCTCTAGTTCTTCATGGCTAGTAAAATGTTTCCCACCGTTACCAAATTTTTCTACCGCTGCGGCTGATTGCTCTCCCAATGCAAATAGATACTGCACATCATGCTCACGAGCAAGTGACGCCATTTCAGCATGCAATACTTCACTGTTTTCACCTAACTCTGCCATATCACCAATAACTAAAATCCGCTTACCCGGCATCATGGCTAGTACTTCTAGCCCTGCCTGTAACGATGCAGGGTTTGCGTTATAACTATCATCAATAATGGTTGCACCTTGTGAAGAAACAGTCGCCGTTAAACGACCGCTAACACATTGCATATTTGCCAGACCTTGTTGAATATCTTGTGTAGAAACATCTAAAGCGAAACAAGCACTAGCCGCGGCCAATGCATTCATGACATTGTGGCGACCGACTAATGGTAAAGTGATCATTATTTCACCAGCCGGTGTTTTTAAATCAAATTGGGTATTCCATTCCACTAGATTGAATTGAATATGTGTTGCCGTAACTTCAGCCGAATCAGATAAACCAAAACCTAATACTCTTGCTGGCTGTGCTCGCTCGCGCCACTGTTCAGCATACTGATCATCAACATTAATAATCGCAACCGATGACTCAACAAGGGCGTCAAACATTTCACCTTTAGCCGCTGCTACGCCATCAAGACTACCAAACCCTTCAAGGTGAGCAGGCATGGCATTAGTCACTACACCAACATTTGGTTTTGCGAGACTGGCTAGATAAGCAATCTCGCCAATATGGTTTGCACCCATTTCAACCACCGCATGACTATACTGTTGATCAATGTTAAACAAGGTTTGTGGTACACCAATATCGTTATTTAAGTTACCTTTAGTCACCAAAGGCTGACCGCACACCGATAAAATGCTCGCAATCATTTCTTTAACCGTGGTTTTACCATTGCTTCCAGTCACCGCAATAATCGGCAAATTAAAACTTGAACGCCAAGCACTTGCCAGTTGACCCAGTGCTTTTCGCGTATCATCAACCAACAACTGTGGCACGGATATTTGTACCGAGCGACTGACTACTGCAGCAACCGCCCCCGCATCAATCGCTTGTTGAATAAATTCATGCGCATCAAAGTTTTCACCTTGTAGCGCAATAAATAACTCACCCGTCTGAACCGAACGCGTGTCAGTACTCACACCCCGAAACTCAATGTCTTCACCCGTGTAACTAGCGCCTAAATAATCGGCAGCTTGCGACAATGGCATATGACATGCGTTCATTGTTGCTGCTCCCGTAATATTCTTTTTGCTGTTTCTATATCACTGAAAGATAATTTTTTATCACCCGTTAATTGGTAATCTTCATGTCCTTTACCTGCAATTAACACCACGTCTCCAGGTTTCGCTTGGGTAATCGCTTGGGTAATCGCCGCACTGCGATCCACTTCAATAATCAGGTGATCTTTACGCTGAATACCGGATTGTATTTGTTCAAGAATATCGTCACTGGATTCAGTGCGCGGATTATCATCTGTTAAAACAATTTCATCCGCATGTTGGTCAGCAACTGTCCCCATTAATGCACGTTTACCTGTATCACGATCACCGCCACAACCAAACACACACCAAATTCGCTTTTTGCAATGTATTCTAACTGACATGAGTGCTTGTTCTAAGGCATCAGGTGTATGTGCATAATCAATAATCACTGTCGGCTGATTTTTATTCGCGCTAACACGCTGCATACGACCGGCTACACTTTCCAGTTCCTTTATGCCTTCCACGGCATCGCTTAAGCGTATGCCGTTTAACAAAGCGACAGCAAGCACGGCAAGAATATTCTCGGCATTGAAACGTCCATACAGGTTACTACCAATGACTGCATCACCCCAAGGGCTACTAACGTGCATACTTAAACCTGACTCACTAAACTGTAAGTCACTACCTTGTACACAACCAAGATGCATCAGGCTACTTCGTAATACGGCTGCATCGGCATTCATGGCATCACTCAAACTATAAGCAATGGATTGCACCGTATCAGGTAAGGCTTCTAAAATTTCACGACCAAATTTATCATCTGCATTAATCACTGCATAACGCAAACCCGACATAGCAAATAATTTCTGTTTACTATCACCATAGCGCTGCATGTCTTGGTGATAATCCAGATGATCACGACTGAGATTAGTAAAAACAGCTGTATCAAAATGCACTCCATTAACACGGCCTTGGTCTAAACCGTGGGATGATACTTCCATCACCACATCACTCGCTTCCTGTTCCAGCATACGAGCCATAAAGTGATGTACAGTCACCGCATCAGGTGTCGTGTTGTCACTTGGCTGTAGTGCATTCAACATGCCATTACCCAAGGTGCCCATGAGTGCGGTTTTATGTGTTTTTGATAACAGTGCCGCTAAATAATGACTGCACGAAGTCTTACCATTGGTTCCCGTAATACCGGTAACTCTTAAAGAACGACTTGGACGGTTATAAAAGCGATCTGCAATAAAGCCTAGCTTAATACTTAACCCATCAATCTCTATAATTGGAATATCTATCGATTGTAAATAACTTAAGTAATCAGAAATATCTTCTTGCGCAGCTAATGATTTTTCATAAATTACTGCTGCTGCACCTGCTTGCAGCGCCTCTTTTGCAAAAGCTAAACCATGCTGCCGAGTTCCCTGACAGGCAATAAATAAGAAGCCCTTATTAATTTGACGACTATCTAATGTGATTCCGCTAACTCGACATTGCGGATCAATAATACAATCTTCAACTACAAAGCCATTAAGCAATTCATACAAAGGGAAATCCGACACTGTAAGGTCTCTGGCTGTCATCATGGACGACCTCCTGCACCAGCCACTTTTAGGAAAGATGATTCTTTATTTGGTAAATTATCAGGTGCTATATTTAACAACCGTAATGCACCTGCTATGACATTGGAGAAAACCGGTGCGGCAACCACCCCTCCATAATAAGCACCGTTATTCGGCTCATTAATAAGTACTACCATCGCTAAACGGGGATTTGTCGCAGGTGCTATACCAGCAAAAATGGCTAAATAACGATCTTCTAAATATCCACCGACACCCGACTTTCTAACTGTCCCTGTTTTGCCCGCCACATGGTAACTTTTAATTGCTGCGCGGGTACCCGTACCACCCGGTTCAACAACACGCTGCAACATATTACGAATTTGCTTTGCCGTGCTCGCTTCAATTACACGCTGCTGTTTACTTCGCACCGTTTGAATATCATCAACACGTGTTAGCGTTATTGGTTGCAATAAACCATCATTGGCTAAAATACTGTAAGCCTGTGTTAGCTGTAATAAAGTGGTTGATATACCATAACCATAGGCTAATGTTGCGCGATCTATATCCCGCCATTTATGGTAGTCAGAAAGCATGCCACTGGATTCACCCGGATAACCACTTCCAGTAACCTCACCAAAACCCATTCGCGCCAACATATGCCAATGTTGTTCCGGTGTCAGTGATAAAGCTATTTTACTTGCACCCACATTACTGGATTTTTGTATAATCGTTGCCACATCAATCATGCCAAGATTTTTACTATCTCGAACGGTATTATGGCCCACCTTAAAATAACCCGGGCTAGTGTTGACGATTGTTTTAGATGTATATTTTCCTGACTCTAAGGCTGCAGCAACGGTAAAAGGCTTTAACGTTGAACCGGGTTCAAATACATCAGTAACTGCTCGGTTACGATAATTTTTACCTTTTAAGTTACGACGATTATTAGGGTTAAACGAAGGTTGGTTAACCATCGCCAATACTTCACCCGTTATGATATCCAGCACCACTGCAGAACCTGATTTTGCTTTATGCTTAATAATGGCTTTCTTTAATTCACTATAAGCAAGATATTGAATACGACGATCAATACTTAATGCGAGGGTTCCACCAGGTTCTGGTAATTTAATACTGTCGATATTTTTAATAATGCGTCCAAGACGATCTTTTACAACATGTTTACTACCCGGCACACCACGTAATAAATCATCATAAACTAATTCAACTCCTTCCTGACCCACATCATCAATGTTGGTAAAGCCAACTAAATGTCCAGTGACTTCACCTGAAGGGTAGTAACGACGATATTCCCGTTGCAAAGCCACACCGGGAATTTTAAGTGCCATGACTTGTTGTACGCGATCAGGGTGACTATGGCGCTGTAAATAAACAAATTCACGTTTACGCTTTGAACCAATGAGTTGTTGTAAGTCATCGGTATCTTTACCTAGTACCTTGGCTAATTCAGCTAAACGATCACGATGCAAACTTAATACTTGTGGGTTTGCCCAAATAGAATCAATCGGCGTACTAATCGCTAAAGGTTCACCATGACGATCGGTAATCATACCTCGATGCGCTGCCATACTGACCGTTCTTAATGACCGCGCATTCCCTTCCCCCTGCAAAAAGTCATGTCGCAATACTTGCAAATCAAACATCCGCCACACTAACAAAGTACCTGCTAGCAATAACACCCCTAATAAAAAGTGATTGCGCCACGGTGAACTAATTTGTGTCGTTGATGTATTCATCTATTTTTTTATAATCCGTACATCTTCAATATTGGGAACAATCATTCCCAGCTTCGTAATTGCTTTACTTGCTACACGTGAGTGAGTTGCCCAAGTACTTTGCTCAATTTGCAATTTTCCCCATTCAATATTCATCGCATCACGTAATTCTTGCGTTACTTGTAGCTCAACAAATAACTTTCTACTTTCGTGACGGCTATATACAACCGCAATCGCTGACACCATCACTAATATGCTCATTGCCACAAAACTAATGCGCATAAACATTAGAGCTTCTCCGCCACGCGCAATACGGCACTACGTGCTCGTGGATTAGCCGAAAGTTCTTTTTCTCCTGCACGAATCGCTTTACCTATATTTTTGAATTTTTGGTTTAACGCATCAGCAGTCACTGGAAGGTGCCTAGGTAAATCATCGCCCTTCACTTGTTTACGTATAAAGCGTTTTGCAATGCGATCTTCCAATGAATGAAAACTTATCACTGCTAGGCGACCACCTTTAGCTAATACATCCACAGACTGTTCTAGTACCGTGCTTACTTCATCCAGCTCTTTATTAAGAAAAATACGAATGGCTTGAAAGCTACGGGTAGCAGGATGTTTATGTTTTTCGTGCGAAGGATTAGCATCACTGATAATTTTTGCTAATTGCGTTGTCGTGGTGATTGCTTGTTCGTCACGTGCCTGACAGATTGCACGAGCAATGCGTTTACCATAACGTTCTTCACCAAAGTCAAACAACACCTGACTAATTTCTCTTTCCTTGGCAGACGCGATCCATTGTGCCGCGGACAAGCCGTTTTCATTATCCATGCGCATATCAAGTGGACCGTCTTTAATAAAGCTAAATCCTCGAGAGGGATCATCTAATTGGGGAGACGAGACCCCTAAGTCGAGGAGAAGACCATCGACCCTACCTTCCAGACCACGGTTTTGAATAACCGTTTCCAACATCGTGAACGAACCTCTTTCTATGCTGAATCGTTCGTCTTGCTTAACCAACGCTTGCCCGGCTTTGATAGCTTGTGGATCTTTATCCAACCCTATCAACTGCCCTGTTGGTCCCAATTTTTCTAATATGGCTCGCGCATGTCCACCACGACCAAACGTACCATCCACATACACGCCATCTGGTTTAATTCTTAATGCATCAAGCACCTCAACCAGCAACACCGGTGCATGTTCAAAATTTGTCATCGTTGCTTTATCACGCATGATGGTTAGCGCGTTCTACCTGTTCACCATTACAGTGACAGGGATTCAAGTTCCGCTGGCAGTTCAAGTTCATCTTCTTCTGACAACCAAACATCACGTCGTTCATTCCAGGTAGGCTCATCCCAAATTTCGAATTTATTGCCCTGACCGATTAACACGGCATGGCGTTGCAAGCTAGCGAAGTCACGTAATGGCTGCGATAACAAAACACGTCCGTTATTATCCAACTGACATTCAGTCGCATGACCGATCAACAAACGTTGTAAACGACGCGCCTGTTTATTCAAACTAGGCAAGCGCACTAGCTTACGTTCGATTTCTTCCCATTCAGGAAGGGGGTACATCAGTAAGCAATGATCTTGATCCACGGTCACTACCAACTGGCCAGCACAACGATCTTGCAACCGTTCCCTGTATCGGGTCGGCATCGCCATGCGCCCTTTGGCGTCTAGAGTGATTTGATTCACACCGCGAAACATTATTGTTCTTATTGCCTCCAGTCCGGATCTCTTTACGGATCCATTAAATTCCACTTTGTACCACTTTTTGACACTATAGGCCTGAAATAGACCACTGTCAACCAACGGGAAACCACTCAAAAGTAGATTTCTTTCTTTGCACACAATCACTTAGCGGGATTTACACAATTCTAAAAATGGCATAAAAGCAACACTTTTCGTTTTTTACGAAGTTATATAAAACAATTAGTTATAGATTTTATCTAGAAAGAACATTAAGAATAATGCGTAAGCATTTAATATGAGATAAACCACATGAAATGTGTTCAAAATGAAGATGGGAGTTGGCCGATAAGCCGGGTTCTGTCGTGGACGACCATTCATCTAGGATGTGCGTCGCCGCACACCTCAAGCAACCTACCCGGGAACAGTGTGGGCCACACCTAATGCTCCCCTATTTGGTCTTGCTCCGAGTGGGGTTTACCCTGCCACATTTGTTACCAAATGCGCGGTGCGCTCTTACCGCACCATTTCACCCTTACCTCTACTGCCGAAACAGCGGCTGGCGGTATATTTTCTGCGGCACTTTCCGTCGGCTCGCGCCGCCCAGGCGTTACCTGGCACTCTGCCCTATGGAGCCCGGACTTTCCTCCCCCTTGCCATAAAGACATGAAGGCGATCGTCTAGCCAACTCCCGCGCGGAGTATACCTTAGCTATTGGGAAATTAACGCTTAAATCATTTGTAAACGGTTATAAGTCAGCTTACCAAGCAGCTTGTTAAAAACGTTATCTCGGTCGAGAAACGGAATAAATAAGCCGCGGCGAACGCCTAACCTTTGTCGTAAACGCAGTAAATCAGGGTGTGAACGATCAAAACTAAGCCCACGACGTAAGGCGGTAACAGCCTGACGACGATGGTCTAATTCCAGTTCAGCCCGTGCCTGATTGTAAAATACATCACCATCAAAACATTCATTTGCTGACGCGGCTCGGCACAACTCAATGCCTTTAGATTGGCCGGCGTGAACCAGTAGTAAGCCATGAAATGATTGGTATTTATTTTTATACACGTCATCACGCGAAGTTTTATGATCGGCTCGCGCAAATGAATCTAAAGCATTTTGATGATCACCTTCGGCAAGATAAACAATCCCTTCACGGAACTCAGTACACATGACCGTGTAATCTCGATAGATATTATGTCCTTCCATTGCATTCTCCTCCTTGTGATCCCAAAAGAGTCCTCGATTGACTTAGTTATTGTTCTATATCGAGTGGAATCTATCTTACGTCCAGCAATACAGGGATTACAAGTAAGCAGTTACTTCGCTTTAGACGCTTTAATTTCAAGAGCTTTTTGGTACAACTCATTGCGTTTTGCACCACATATCTGCGCAGTCAACCCAGCTGCTTGTTTTAATGGAAGTTCTTCCATTAACAAGCTCAAAATACGCTCCTGATCAGGATCTTCTTCTTTCTCCACCGAAGCGCCCGCGATCAATAAGACGATTTCGCCACGTTGCTGGTTCTGATCCTGCTCAACCCAATTCTTTGTTTCTACCACCGAGCCAGAATGAATGGTTTCAAAGGTTTTAGTCAGCTCTCTTGCCACCACCACCTCCCGTTCAGCACCCATAACCGTTTCTAAATCTTCAAGACAAGCTAAAATACGGTGTGGCGATTCATAAAAAATTAAGGTTCGATGTTCATGCTTTAATTCTTCAAACCTCGCACGCCTTCCTGATGCTTTTCCCGGTAAAAAGCCTTCAAAAATGAATTTATCAGTAGGTAATCCAGATACAGATAAGGCAGAAATCAACGCGCAAGGCCCTGGGATCGGCACCAGCTTAATCGCCGCTTCTCTGACTGCCTTGACCAAGGGATAGCCAGGATCACTGATTAGCGGTGTACCTGCATCAGAAACCAAGGCGACCGACTCACCCGCTTGTAAACGGGATAACAAGGTATCAATACGTTGCTGCTCATTATGCTCATGCAATGACAGCATCGAGGTTGTCGCCCCCATGTGTTGCAGTAGTTTACGGGTCACACGCGTATCTTCTGCTGCAATCACCTCAACCTCGGATAACACCTCAACCGCTCGAGGTGACAGGTCGCCTAAATGGCCAATGGGGGTTGCAACGATATAAAGTATGCCTTCACTCATTGACAGGACTCGGTGTGGTCAAGATACTACGCATCATCATGAAAATAACTTTAACATATTCATCACCGCGAGCGCTTAATACCGTTCTACGACTATTCTTCTACTCAGCACTTGTTAGCTTAAGCGCCTGCCAAACGATCGGTGAGACACCCTCACCAGTAACAGATAATCAAACGACGGTCGTTAACCCTGAACAACAATCTGCCGAGATACTCACTTCCCAAGGCGATTATCGTGCTGCTGCAAACCAATGGTTAACCCTTGCCAATAAAACACCTGATGCACAATTTGAACAACGCGATACTTATTTATTAAGTGCTGTTTCTGCCTTACTACAATTGAAAGATACGGATCAAGCTAAACAGGTATTAAATTCAATTTCTCAACAAACCGCACCTCGTTGGCAAATAAACTCAGCTCAGTTACAACTATTGCTCAACAAGCCTGTTGATACGCTGAATATTTTATTTAATTTGCCAACAGACACCCTGGATAAACGTCTATTGAAAAAATCACTTCGTTTACAAGCGAATGCCTACCGGCGATTAGGCAATTACTTTGAAGCCGTACAACAACGTGTCACACTCGACTCATTACTCGATGATGCGTTAAGTCAGGACAATAACCATACCGAACTTTGGTCAGATCTAAATCAATTATCGATTACTGCACTCTCAAGTATCCATGCCGTCACCGCGCCAGGTCATTACCGCGACTGGTTAGAGCTAGCAATCCTCAGTAAACAAGCCAAGAGAGTCGGTGGCACTGTCCAGCTTGATGCATGGCAACGAAAACATCCTCTACACCCTGCGGTATCGCGTTTCCTTGCGACCTTGCGCAATATTGAAAAAAGTACCACCGCAACGCCTACTCAGATCGCCTTATTACTACCACTCAATGGGCGTATCTCTGAACCGGCGCGCGCTGTTCGAGATGGTTTCCTTGCCGCTTATTACCGTAATAGCAGCAACCAAACCAACACATCAATACGACTCTACAATGCAGATGCCAGCAATATTGACACGGTTTACCAACAAGCAGTCTCCGATGGTGCTGACTTTATTGTTGGACCACTTGCGAAAGATGCCGTCAAGCAACTCAGCCAACGTAGTGATTTCAGCGTGCCGACACTGATGCTCAATGCCAATGACGAAAGTATGATACGTCATAGTCGCTTATATCAGTTTGCATTATTACCCGAAGATGAAGCACGCCAGGTCGCTGAACGAATTTGGTTAGAGGGACACAATAAAGGCATTATTATTTACCCAGAATCAAATTGGGGCGAACGTGTCGGCAAAGCATTTCAACAACACTGGTTATCGCTTGGTGGTGAATTAGTGGATATTCAAGCCTATTCGCTCACTAGCCGAGATTATGCAAAACCCGTTCGTGAAGTACTCCATATTGACGACAGTAAAAAACGTTTTCGGAAATTAAAAAATATACTCGGTGGCAAACTTGAATTTGAAACACGTCGCAGGCAAGATATTGACTTTATTTTCTTAGCCTCATTCCCTGAACAGGCTCGCCAAATACGACCTCAACTCAAATTTTACGATGCCAGCAGTATTCCTGTTTACGCGACCTCTCATGTTTATACCGGCAATATTAATCGGCAACGCGACCGCGACATGAATGGGATTATTTTTAGTGATATGCCTTGGACCATCGATAACAAACAGACAGCAATAAAAAATGATTTAGCTAAGTTATGGCCAACACGCACAGAAAAGCTGGCTCGGTTCTACGCTTTTGGTCTTGATGCTTATAACGTCATTCCAAATCTACAACGTTTACAACAGTATCCCTTTGAGCGTTATAATGGCGTGACGGGCAGCCTACGACTTGATGAAAATTTGCGTATAATACGTCAACTCAGTTGGGCAAAGTTTCGTGCAGGGAAGCCAAAGTTAGCGCCCATTGTCACTGAAACGAAGGATTTCCAAGCTACTATTGAAAAACTATAACACCATGACAAGGAGGTCATATGTTACGTACACAGCAACAAATTATAGGCAAATCAAAAGAGAAACTTGCCTGCCGTTACCTTGAAGACAAAGGTTTTCAACTCATTGAAAAAAACTATTATTGCCGTCGCGGTGAAATAGATTTGATTATGCGTGATGAAGATAGTCTTGTTTTTGTAGAGGTTCGCTACCGAAAGAATGACCACTTTGGCAGTGCCCTCGAAAGTATTACTATTCACAAGCAACGACGCCTTATCTTCACTGCACAGCATTATTTACAACAAACCCACACCCCGCTTGCATCACGTTTTGATGTCATTGCTATTAGTGGACCGGAGGAGAATCTATCCATAAACTGGGTTAAAAATGCTTTCGGGACGTAGCGCTAAACAACCGCTATAATGACTGCTGTTCGGCACTTATTCAGGATATAACGTGGACGCAGAATACAGAATTCGACAACATTTTCAGGATAGCATTCAGGTTAAAACGCAGGCATTAGAAACCCTGACGATGCCGATTGCTCAAGCAGCAGAAAGTATGACCCAAACACTTCTCAATGAGCATAAAATACTCAGCTGTGGCAATGGCGGCTCGGCTGCTGATGCGCAACACTTTTCTTCTGAACTGTTAAATCGATTTGAAATGGAGCGCCCCGGACTGCCCGCGATTTCGCTCACAACCGATTCATCTACCATCACCTCGATAGCGAATGATTATTCATTCAATGAAGTTTTTTCCAAGCAGGTACGCGCCTTAGGTCAGGCAGGTGATGTGTTACTGGCTATTTCAACCAGTGGCCGTTCTGAAAATGTTATCCACGCCATCAAAGCAGCACATGATCGTAACATGACGGTGGTAGTTTTAAGTGGTCGCGATGGTGGTAGTATCACCAGCATGCTGACCGAACAAGATATAGAAATCCGTGTTCCCGCTACCTCAACGGCGCGAATACAAGAAGTGCATATTCTTATTATCCATTGCCTATGCGATCTGATTGATCAGCAACTACTCAAACAAGAGGACTAACAAATGAAACTGAATATTCTTATTTTGCCCGCTTTAATCCTCTCGGCAGCATTATTACAAGGCTGCGCGGGTGCGGTTGTCGGCGGTGCAGCAACCGGTGTCGCTGTAGCCAATGATCGACGCACAGTGGGCACCTTCGTTGATGACGAAATTATTGAGGTTAAAGCAACTAAACAATTGTTTTCAGATCAAGATATATTTGATAACACACATATCAACGTAACGTCTTACAATAATATTGTTTTGCTCAGTGGCGAAGCCCCTACGGATGCGCTGAAAAGCAAAGCCTATAATATAATTGCCCCTATTCCTAAGGTACGTAAGATTCACAATGAAATTGTTATTGCTGCACCCAGCTCATTACTTACCCGCAGTAGCGATACATGGATCACCGCCAAAGTAAAAACCAATTTATTTCAAGTTAAAAATGCGCCTGACTTTGATCCAACCAAAGTAAAAGTCATCAGTGAAAATGGCACTGTGTTTCTAATGGGTATCCTTAAACGTTCTGAAGCTGATCTGGTGATTGAGGCAACACGCACTATCGGTGGTGTTCAACGTGTGGTGAAGTTATTTGAATACCTTGATTAACTAAATAGTTTAATCCACTAATTCATGTCTGAAGAAAAACAACAACAACTACCCGATGTATTTATTTCTAAACTCATCGAATCTGTTGGTGAGCAAAATCTGCTCACTGATAAAAATGAATGCTGGAATTATGGCTACGACAACAGCCGTGGGCATGCCTTACCTCAGGCAGTTGTCTTCGCCATCACACATGAGCAAGTACATGCCATTGTATCGCTCTGTAATCAGCACAAAATCCCTTTAACGACGCGAGGACGTGGCACAGGCACCACCGGCGCAACCGTTCCTTTACAGGGAGGAGTTGTTGTTTCATTAGAGCGCATGAATAAGATACTGCGTGTTGATCCCGCGAACCGGCTTATTGTGGCACAAGCGGGTGTAACCAATCAGGAAATTCAAGTTGCGGCTGGTGAACATGGCTTCTTCTGGCCGCCTGATCCCACCAGCGCGGCGTTTTGTAGCATCGGTGGCAATCTTGCTTATAACTCAGCCGGGCCACGTGCGGTTAAATACGGTACACCACGTGATAATGTATTGGGACTTCGCGTAGTCAGTGGTGCAGGAGAAGAACTTCGTACCGGCACATTTACCACCAAAGGCGTTGTCGGCTATGATCTGACTCGACTCATCATTGGTTCTGAGGGCACCTTGGCAATCATCACTGAAGCGACCTTAAAGCTAACCCCTCTTCCTTCAAGTAAACGCACCATGCGCGTTGTTTACAATGATATTCTATCTGCCAGCGAAGCCGTTGCCGCTATCATGGCGCAACCGGTGACACCATGCGCGTTGGAATTTATTGATCATACCGCAATCGAGATGATTCGTGATTTTTCCAGTGCTGAACTTCCTGAACATGCCGGCGCATTATTAATGATTGAAGTCGATGGCCCAGAAAGTGCCATGGACGATGCGGTTAACAGTATTCGTCAGGCATCTAAAAATGATGGCTTACTGAGTTTTCATGAAGCCACCTCCAAAGAAGAAATTGCCGCACTGTGGGCAACACGCAAAGCCTTATCACCCGCGCTACGCAAAGTTGCCCCGAAAAAAATTAACGAAGACGTGGTAGTTCCTGTTTCGCACATCCCTGAACTAATTAACGGTCTGGAGCAACTCGCACAAAAACATGCGATTAAAATAGTCAACTTCGGGCATGCTGGCAACGGCAATATTCATGTTAATTTACTCATTGATCCGGATGATCCTGTGCAAATGAAATCCGCGCATGAATGTCTTGATGAGGTTTTCACTCTGGTGCTTGAACTAGAAGGCAGCCTATCAGGCGAACATGGTGTGGGCATTGAGAAACGTGACTACATCGCCCGCGAACTCGACATACATGCTCTCAAATTAATGCAAGCAATTCGTCTACAATTTGATCCCAATAAAATCCTTAACCAAGACAAGACCTTACCTAATCCAGCTTAAGCCCTTTACTTAATATCAGTATTTTCCAACTTATTTTCTTAAGTAACTGGAATAAACTCGTCTATTCATGAGTTGTATTATTAAGCAGGGATTAACAACTTTAAAATAAGTCCCCTGCGATATAACTCATTAAAACTATAAACATACTATTAGGCTGTTTATAATTTTTTTCATCAAGGAGATATTACATGGATAGACGTTCTTTTATACGACTCGCTGTCACGAGTTCAGCAACCGGAATCATTGTTGACGTAGTCACTAGCCATCCAATGAAAGGATTCAAACACTACATTGTGAAACATATGTTACTCGATAAAGACTTTAACTTTATTGATGAGAAAGTTTTTGATCCTATGAAAGATTCAGCAGAGTCACAATTCACGCTTAAATCAAACAGCGGCCCGGTGTATGCATTAAGCGTCTGTAACCTGCATGATTCATGGTTATCTGTTGCAGAAATTTAAACCACTGCTGACAACAAGGTGATTTCATCACCTTGTTGTCTTTTCTAATTTAACAATCATTCATAGAAACTTTTACCAATCCCTGTTCTAATAGTTTCGATATGGATGGTTTCATTTACTTAATTTTACTACTTGCCGGTATCTGGTTTTGGCTTAATGGGCGACGTGCACATGAGTTTTCATTGGAAATTTGTCGGCATATTTGCAATCAAAATCATGCATTGCTGCTTGATGAAACCGTGTCATTGAAAAGGCTTCGGATACGCCGTGGCGCAGATGGCCACATGAAAATTGAGCGACGTTTTCAATTTGAATATTGCTACGATGACGCGCAGCGACTCAACGGGGATGTATTGATACTCGGATTAACGCCGCTGGAAATCAATTTCAACGGACAACGAACCCTACTCTGAATTTATTTAACTACGCGTAATTGCGGTTTATTAGAAGGCGATGGCGGCTCACCATCAGGTGGGGGCGCACCTTGACCATTTTCATCAGCAAACAACATACCTTGACCATTTTCACGCGCATAAATCGCTAAGACAGCTTCCGTTGGTACTGAAACCACCTCCTCAACACCTGAAAAACGCGCGCTGAATTCAATGAGCTGATTTCCCAGAATCATCGCTTCAGTTGCAGACGGACTGATATTAAGGACAATTTTACCTTCTTCGATAAATTGATGTGGAACTTGTACCGCAGCCACCGTCGCATCTACCAACAAATATGGTGTCATATCATTATCGATAATCCACTCGTAAAGCGCACGTACCATGTATGGACGACTAGAGGTCATCATCACACTCCCATGTGCTATTTTAGTTGTTCATATCCCTTTCGATCTCACTCAGACTAGTCTGAAATGATTCACGAGAGAAAAGACGTTCGGCATAAGTATTCACTGAACGTGCTTGAGCAGGTAGCTCAATCTTATACTTAGGTAAACGCCACAATAAAGGTGCCATGTAACAGTCTACCAGTGTAAATTCATCACTCATGAAGTAAGGTTTCTGATCAAAAATGGGCGCAATCACTGTCAAGCTATCACGTAATTCTTTACGTAGCTTAGTAGCAATACGGCTATCAGGGCCATCTTCAAGCTGATCCAATACACTGTACATATCACGATCGATTCGATACATGAACAACTTTGAATTAGCACGAGAAACAGGATCAACCGGCATTAAAGGTGGGTGCGGGAAACGTTCATCAAGGTATTCCATGATAATACGTGAATCATATAAAACCAGATCACGATCAATCAATGTAGGAACCGTGTTATACGGATTCAAATCAACCAAATCTTCTGGTCGTTCACCCTCACCCACATCATGAATATCATGATTAATATTCTTTTCAGCCAGAACAATACGTGTCCGGTGGCTGTATGGAGAGGTAGCACTCGAATATAGTGCCATAGCAGAACGGCGGTTTGCGATCGACGCCATGATGGAAGCCCTTGGTTAAGAAAACTAAATTTAAAAAATATGAATTCGAAACTGTAGTGGCGCTGGTCGAGTTAAAAATGACCGCACCACCACAATATCAATTAATGTATGTCTTTCCAGTACTCTTTCTTCAATGCATAAGAAACGAAGAAGAAGAACACGAGGAAGATTAATACCCAAACACCGACACTGCGACGTTTAAGCTGCGAAGGCTCACCCATGTAGACCATAAAGTTAGTTAGGTCACGTGCAGCAGTATCATACTCTTCTGCTGTCATTTTACCTGTACTAACTAATTCAAACTCAGGAGCCGCACCGTGTTTTACTTCTTTCGCATTTAACAGCTTTTGCATGCCCTGTAATTCCCACAATACGTGAGGCATACCGACATCTTTAAATACTGTGTTGTTAACGCCAAATGGACGGCTTTCATCAACATAGAATGAACGGAAGTACGTGTAGAGCCAGTTCGCACCTTCAGAACCTGCACCCTTAGCACGTGCCATCACAGTCAAATCAGGTGGTGACGTACCAAACCAACTAGCACCATCTTCAACTGTCATCGCAACTTTCATCAAGTCACCAACCTTAGCGTCAGAAAAAATTAAATTGTCTTTCACTAATTTATCAGAGATACCGAGGTCTTTACCTGCGCGATTATAACGCATATAAGCAGCAGAGTGACAGTTTAAACAATAATTAACGAACAACTTAGCACCGCGTTGCAGTGATGCTTTGTCATGCAGGTCAATATTTGCTTCATCCATGTGAACTTTCATCGATGCACTTACTAGGCTCGAGAAAGTCACCATTACTAATGCAATGATTAATTTTTTCATTTCGATGTCACCCTTTCTGGAACAGGCTTGGTTTTATCAATCGTGGTATACCAAGGCATCAGAATAAAGAACGCAAAGTACAGAACACTGAATATCTGTGACAGTGTTAAGTAAATACCACCCGCAGGTAACGTGCCTAAACGACCCAGCACAATAAAGCTGATAACGAATACCGTTAATGCAAACTTGTAAATCCAACCGCGGTAGCGAATAGATTTCACTGGACTACGATCTAGCCAAGGCAATAAGAACAAGACCACAATCGACAGCCCCATCACAACAACACCTGGGAACTGAGACTGGAACATCGTCGGTACAGCTCGCAGAATTGCGTAGAACGGGGTGAAGTACCATAAAGGAACAATGTGCTCAGGTGTCTTCAATCCATTCGCTGGCAGGAAGTTATCTTTTTCAAGGAACCAACCGCCCAGCTCTGGCATAAAGAAGATGACTGCCGAGAACAAGAACAAGAACACAACCACACCGACAATATCTTTCACAGAGTAGTAAGGGTGGAATGGGATACCATCAAGTGGAATACCATCTTCACCTTTCACTTTCTTGATTTCAACACCATCAGGGTTGTTTGAACCCACTTCGTGCAACGCAATAAT
>CAZIWG010000020.1:0-30102 GCA_964542925.1 uncultured Granulosicoccaceae bacterium
CACCGTAATAATATCGGCTTTTTGAATGACATGATTATTGGTCAGAATATAGCCTCGTTTAGCATCGACAATGACACCTGAGCCAAGCCCCTGTGTTTCACGTTTCCTCTGTGGCTGTAGGTTAAAAAAGCGTTGAAAGAAGGGGTCATCAAGCAAAGGGTTGCGCTCAGTATGGACGGTGGAGCGAGTTAAAATATTCACCACAGCTGGTGTACTGCGTTTAATAATAGGCGCAAGGCTGGGTAATTGCTGGCCATCGGCTGAGAAGGGCAAGCCTGCGTGCACGGGTAATGATAATAACGTTAAAAGAGTAAAAATGAGCCAATGACGATTTGCTTGCATGGATTTAGCCTTAAATAATGGTCGTTGCTAAGTAGCATAATGGATTTGTTCGTCAGTTTCATAAAGATGGCGTAGCACTTTCATGCTACGCCATAAATCAGCAGACTCTGAGCGATGTATTAATGATTGACGGTAATTCGCCGTGACAGTTCCGTGGCTTTCTTTGGAATCGTAATTTCCAGTACCCCATGGTTACTTTTGGCTGAAATAGCTTCTGCATCGGCACTATCTGGTAGGTTAAAACGTCTTAGAAAAGTGCCTCGGCTCCTTTCAATGCGTTTGTAACCATCACGTTCCTCTTTCTTTTCAGATTCACGTTCGCCGCTAATGGTCAGCATGCCATTTTCCATGTGTACTTCAATATTATCAGGATCGACGCCAGGCAGATCCGCGTGAATCAAAAACTGCTTATCTTCTTCTTTGACATCCACGGCAGGACTCCAGTCACTTGCATTGATGGCGTCATCATTGCTCTGAGAAGTAATTGGCTCAAACATATGGCTTAATTCGCGTTGTAGGCGATTTAGGTTTTCCCAAGGTTGATAGCGTGTCAGTGTCATGATCATCCTCCTTTGTTAGGGTATTTCAATTTGTTGACTATGATCATGAGATGGGTCTGTTTAGACGATTTTCAAGTCAAAAATGCTGATTTTTAGGCTTAAATTTATTTCCTTTAAAAAGGGATATGACTTGTTTCACAAAATGGTCATAAAGTGGTTGACCGCCCCCTATATTGTGTTTACATTAGAGACTTACCACAACATATAGTGCTCGTACCCCTAGAGGGTAGTTAGCTAAAAAGCTGCTAAAAAGCGGTAAAAACAATAAAACGATGAAAAAACACAGCGGAGTAACACCATCAATGACTGCGAACAACGCGCATCTTAAAGCCGTGGCAACTAGTGTGGGACAAATCCCACTACAAGATGCTTCGGAAGATATTTGGGACAAGAAATACCGCCTAAAAACCAAGGACGATGTGGCTATTGATGCTGATATCGATGCAACTTACCAGCGTGTCGCGAGAGCGATAGCGGATGTTGAAGCGGAAGAACAACGTGAAGAGTACTTTGAACGTTTTGTCTGGGCATTGCGTCATGGTGCAATTCCTGCCGGACGTATTATCTCTAATGCCGGTGCGCAGGCGTATAAGCCGGCCACATCAACCATTAACTGTACGGTTTCGGGCACAATTGAAGATTCTATGAACGGAATTTTAGAAAAGGTGCATGAAGCGGGTCTTACGCTGAAAGCGGGTTGTGGTATTGGTTATGAATTTTCTACGTTGCGCCCTAAAGGGGCTTATGTATCCGGTGCGGGGGCTTATACTTCCGGCCCATTGTCATTCATGGATATCTACGACAAGATGTGTTTTACCGTGTCATCAGCAGGCGGTCGTCGTGGCGCACAAATGGCAACGTTCGATGTAGGTCACCCCGATGCATTAGATTTTGTGAAAGCGAAACGCGAAGACGGTCGTTTACGCCAGTTTAACCTTTCATTATTAGTCACAGAAGACTTCATGGAAGCGGTGAAAGCGGATCAAGATTGGCCGCTTGCCTTCCCAATTACTGAAGAAGAAGCTAAAACCGATGGCATTGATACCAATAACCCAGAACAAGTGATTTGGCGTGACTGGCCGGTGCAAGGTAGCTATCTGACTAATAAAGAAGGCCTAGTATGCTGCAAGGTTTACAGGCGCATGCGCGCACAACGTATTTGGGATGTGATTATGTCATCCACATACGATTACGCTGAACCTGGTTTCATTCTCATTGATAAGGTTAATGAAATGAATAACAACTGGTTCTGTGAAAATATCCGTGCCACCAACCCTTGTGGTGAGCAGCCATTACCCCCGTATGGTTCCTGTTTGTTAGGTTCAGTAAATTTAACTAAATTTGTTCGTGATCCCTTTACCGACAAGGCTAGTTTTGATTGGGATGAATACAATGACGTTGTTGATGTATTTACACGGATGCTTGATAACGTGGTGGAAATTAATGGTTTGCCATTAGAGGGACAACGTCAGGCAATTGAAAACAAACGCCGTCATGGTATGGGCTTCCTTGGGTTAGGATCAACCATTACGATGCTGGGCATGAAGTACGGTAGCGATGAATCGGTTAGCTTCACTGATCGCGTCAGTCGTGAGCTTGCAGTAACAGGTTGGAAAGCCGCATTAGAATTATCGAAAGAAAAAGGTTCAGCGCCAATCATGGAAGAGGAATTTGAAGTAACGGCGGCGATGTTGCGCCAACGTCCTCAAATGAAAAAAGATGGCATTAAGCTGGGTGATAAAATTAAAGGTAAAGTGTTGCATGCAAAATACAGTAGTTACATGCAACGTATTGCAGAGTATGAACCAGAGTTAGTTGAACAACTAGCGAACACAGGTGCACGTTTCACGCACCATAGTTCAATCGCGCCAACTGGCACTATTTCATTGTCATTAGCTAATAATGCCAGTAATGGTATTGAGCCTTCCTTTGCACATCATTACTCACGTAATGTGATTCGTGAAGGTAAAAAAACCAAAGAAAAGGTCAATGTCTTTTCGTTTGAACTGCTCGCCTACCGTGAACTAATTAATAAAGAGGCCATACCTTATTCTGAAAAAGAAGGTGAGCAGTTACCAGAGTACTTTATAACGGCTGAAGATATTACGCCGAAGCAGCATGTAGACATACAAGCAGCAGCACAGGTCTGGATTGATTCATCGATTTCAAAAACAGCCAATGTTCCTACTGATTACCCTTATGAAGATTTTAAGGATATCTATCTGTATGCCTATGAAAAAGGCCTGAAGGGTTGTACTACATTCCGCTTTAACCCAGAGGCTTTCCAAGGCGTTCTAGTGAAAGAACAAGATTTGGAAAATACGATGTATAAATTCACGCTGGATGATGGTTCAGTGGTGGAAGTGAAAGGTAACGAAGAAATTGAGTATGACGGTGAAATGCATACCGCAGCAAACCTCTATGATGCACTCAAAGAAGGTTACTACGGCAAGTTTTAAGCCGAGCTGCGATAAGGAGAAAAAACATGGCTATTAAAATTGGAAATAAAATTGTTAGTTACGAAGTAGCTAAGGATGAAGAAGAAGCACCTGTGGCTATTGCTGCAGAAGAGGTAAAAGAAACCGCTGAAGTCATTCATATGCATGAAAAGCTTGAGCGACCAGAAATGTTGATTGGTTCAACGTACAAAGTTAAAACACCATTATCAGAACATGCATTGTATGTAACAATTAATGATGTCATCTTGAATGAGGATACAGAACATCAACTACGTCGCCCATTCGAGGTGTTTATTAACTCGAAAAACATGGATCATTTTCAGTGGATTGTGGCTTTAACAAGGATTATTTCAGCCGTTTTCCGCAAAGGCGGTGATGTGACTTTCTTGGTTGATGAATTACGCTCAGTGTTTGATCCACGTGGTGGTTATTTTAAGAAAGGCGGTAAATACATGCCATCACTGGTTGCTGAGATTGGCGATGCGATTGAATGTCACCTACGTATGATTGGTATGTTGAAAGACGATGGTTTGGATGAGCATCAGAAAAAATTAGTTGAAGAAAAACGTGCTCAATTTGAAGCATCAAATAAAATAATGAATCAAGAAAGCAAGAGTGCCGATTTTCCAGCAGGCTCACAGCTTTGTGGTAAATGTTCAACGAAAGCAGTTATTAAGATGGATGGGTGTATGACCTGTCTCAATTGCGGCGACTCCAAGTGCGGTTAAGAGCGGCGTGACGTCACCGTATGCGGCGTTATAGCACTTTCCGTAAATGCTCACGTACTGGTGTACGTTGCGCTTTACGAAAAGCACTATGCCTTGCCTACGGCAACCTCACTTGCTCTTAAAGTAGTGAGATAGATTTACTAAGAAGAATTGGTTTGTTGATTTTGTGATCTTGGTGTGAAATAATTTTTTTAATAAAAGCGGGTAGTAATAACTTGCGATGTGATAATAAGAATAAGCATTATCAAAATAATTTCAGTATTTATTGCTGGAGCAGGATTGCTTTCCTTTGTTGTAAGTTGAATTGATTTTGAAACCGTTGCTGTGATGGCAGCGGTTTTTTATTGGTTGTTCGTGGAGGAAGTACCTGGGTGATGTTGATACCCAATGTTGTATAGGAAGTAATAAATAGAACAAGGATGATGTTTTCAGGAAGAAAAATAATGTTGAGGAGAAAAAGAAGCAATGTCTATACTACAAGAACCAGTTGTGGGTTCATGGTATTTGAACCAAACTGGAAAATTGATGAAGGTCCGTTTGTTGTTGTTGTCAGAACGCATTTTATCTCGCGTAATGATTGAATATCTCGATGGTTCAGTACATATCGTGAATATTGATGCATGGAACTTCCTTGATTTGAATGTAAAACGCCAAGCTGCAGACGGCTAAAAAAAGAATAGGCGTTTTATTCGGTTTTCAAATCGCTACTACTCAGTGGCGATGGTGTGTTTCTCTCCCTTTAAAATCCACCATTACATGCATAGGCAGCTTTTGTGATCGCTTCGCCTCCAATGACACTCCCATCGCTGAGTCGTGCAATAGCATAAGTAATGTTCGTACCATGAGACATAACGATGCGTGTTTTGAGGCCATTGGCTAAGGTGTTCTTAGAAAGTTGGTAAGACATAATGGCTGAATCAGGCTTGAGGTGAGAATAAAAGCTTATCTCAGTTACCCATGTTTGATTATTGGGAAGCTGCACTAATTGAACAGAAATGGGAACTTCTTCCTTATATTCAGCGATGTCGGGTGTATTAAGAATTACTTTAAAAGGTTCAATGACGGCAGGTGCATAGCGTTTTTTTAGACTATCGGGAAACTCTGCCATGACTAGATCAGTCGTTAGTAACAGTAATGAAGCGAGTATAGTTATTTTTATTTTGTTCATAAATATTCCTTTTTAAAAAGGTCGGGTGAAAAATATACACCCGACAAACTTGTTATAAGAAAATTATTATTGGTTATTGAATTGAGCGATTATTTTTTAAACAATAATTACCTGCAGATGAATTATTGGGCATGATGCTACCGCCACCACAGCCACCGATAGTGACTTTTATTTCTTGACTACCACTGATGACATCACCATTACTGAGCCGCGCAATGGCATGGATACGGGTTGTTTGAGGCAATTTAACGCGCGTTCCTAGCCCTTCGCCAAGCATGCTTGCGGTGAGTTTATATTCTGAAAGAGGGCAGTTAGTATTGTATTCAGAGTAAAAACTAACATTTGTAATATAGACATCGCTATTGGGTAGTTTTACTGACCTTATCGTTACGGGAACAACTTTACCTTCTTCTGCAACTTCAGGCGCTCGTAGTTGGATCAGGTTTTCTTGAATGTGTGTAGTAGAGTATTTTTTAATTAGAGCTTCAGGTAGTTTAGCCTGTGCCTGATTGATGATAAAAATACTGGCAATTAAAAGTAGAATAGGTAATTTTTTTTGTTGCATGTGTGTTCTCCAATTACGTTGATAGACACAATACTCATCGCAAGCTTTGTGCCACACTTTGTGGAATTACCTAAGCAACTGTTTTTAGTATAGAATGATCGCCATGTTGAATAATAAGCAAAAACAAATTTCTGCAGTTTGCAAAATGAGCCAATGCAAGTTGCACGATTAGGAACAACATGAGTAAATTTGTTTTAACACGACCTTTTTTAAAGTGGGCGGGTAATAAATACCGATTGCTAGATCGTATCCGTCCATTACTCACGGAAGGTGGTCGTTTGATTGAGCCGTTTGCTGGGTCATGTGCATTATTTTTAAATACCAATTATCGTTTGAATGTCATGAATGATAATAATGCGGATTTGATCAATATTTATACGAGTTTGCAAGATGAAGCCGATGGCTTTATTGATTATGTCGAGCAATTCTTTATACCTAGAAATAATAATGAAACGACCTACTACCGTCTTCGTAAGAAATTTAACCGTACTGATGATCCGTATTTAAAGGCCGCACTCTTTATATACATGAACCGACATGGTTATAACGGTTTGTGTCGATACAATAATAGTGGCGGTTTTAATGTGCCGTTTGGTCGTTATAAACGTCCTTATTTCCCCCGACAGGAAATGCAGTTATTCGCAAAAAAATCCCAACAAGCGCGTTTTACCAACGAGTCATTTTTGGTGGCAATGAAAAAAGCACGCCGTGGAGATGTAGTTTATTGTGATCCACCCTATGCCCCTCTCACTAGCACAGCTAATTTTACCGCCTACAGTGCAGGCGGTTTTAGAGAGCCTGAGCAATTGGCATTAGCAGAGCAGGCGCAGAAATTGGCTGCTCGCGGTGTCACGGTAATTATTTCAAATCATGACACGCCTTTCACTCAAACTGCCTACCGTGATGCGGTATGTACTCATTTTGAAGTACGTCGGACAATTAGTTGTAAAGGTGCCCAACGTGGTTATGCGGGTGAATTATTAGCTTGTTACAGCTGATAATTCCAAGCCAATTTTAATAAACCCTACTCCTTACTTGGTTATTAGAGCAGCCTAGCTGGCAAGGGCAGCATGTGACGTAGAATGTCATATTGCTGTTATATCATGATCATTGCATTTTAAGTTAACCTATTGATTATTATTGATTTTAATTTTTTGGCACAGATATTGTTTAGTTAATAACATCATCGCAAAATATTGTGATAAATGATTGTTAAGAGGGTTAGACAATGAACAAGCCACAGCAACAAACAGCAGAAATTATTCCTTTCAAGGCACCGCAAAGCTATAACCGACAGGAATTGAAAGTGCAGTATTTGATTGGTGTCATGTATGAATATGGTTATGGCGTTGAACCTAATATTGATGAAGCCGTGCGTTGGTATAGCGATGCGGCGACTAAGGGCTTGCCTGAGGCTCAGAACAGTCTTGGCTTCTTATATTCTCTAGGGTTAGGTGTCGAGCGTAACGCTGAGACAGCGGCTATGTGGCTGCATCGTGCTGCAAATCAGGCAAACCATGCTGCTCAGACAAATTTGGGTATTTTGTACACAACAGGACGTGGTGTTGATAAAGACTATAAAAAAGCAGTGGAATTGTTCAGTGCGGCAGCGCGTAGCGGTAATCCTCAGGCACAACAATTACTTGCTCAGGCTTACGATGAAGGCTGGTATGGGCTTAATTGTGACCCTGTCCAAGCCGATTACTGGGGGCGTAAGGCGTCTTGTAGCCGCTAGTATTTTCTTTCTCGACAGAACTTAATTTCTTATGCTACTGTCCCCAGCCTGATTTTTGGCTAGTGGGCCATTTGGAGATTAAGCATGCCATATTACGTATATCGATTTTCTAACGAAAAAAAGAATGTCGCACCTAAATTGCAAGAGCAATACGAGGATTACAAGGCGGCTAAACAGCATGTTAAAGATTTACGTAATGAAAACCCTGACGAAGATCTGAACAATTTCCGCCTTATTTATGCTGAAAGCAAAGATAGGGCAAGAATTTTACTAACAACTCAGCGTGAAAAACCTCAAATTGAGGAATGGGAAACGTAAATGTTCTGATCCATGTTTTGTTGTAATGATTGCCAGCAGTCAAGATCCAGTAATTCTACTCGGCCATCGACATATTCCACCACAATTCCTCTTGTACCGATCGCAATCACTTCCATAGATTCACCTGGCTTAGTGTCGTAATGCGTGCCCACTATTGGTTTGATGCTGCCCATTTCTGACTCCCCCGTCTGCTTGGATGTCTAAGCGGAACACGGACAGAAAAAACTGTCAATTGCTTATCTTTATGACATCCAAAGCCTGATTTTATCGGAGTATCTATCGATATACTTATGAACTTTATTATTCAAACACTTCGAGATCTTAGTTAATTAAATACATGATAAAAATAACGTAGATATTTTTTGAAGATGACTTACATATTTAATTAAATATCGTTAAATACGATTTTACGCTGGGCATATACGGGTGTAGATTAGAGTTAAATACAAGCATCGATACAGAACAAGGAAGCGCATGATGGCCGATATAATGAAATATATAATTGATGATTCATTGATTGAAACTGATCCCAACGGCTATCTCCTTGATCTTGATGATTGGTCAGAAGAATTAGCAGAATCAATCGCCAAAGAAGAAGGCATTGAGATGACGGAAGCACATTGGCAGGTTGTAAATTTTCTTCGTCAGCGTTATGTTGAATTTGGCAGCTCACCGAATGTGCGCCTTTTAATTAAAGCTTTGGCGAAGAAATTTGGTTCAGATATTGGCAACCGAAAACACCTCTACAACCTATTTCCCCATGGGCCATCACGTCAAGGTTGTCGGATAGCAGGATTACCGCTACCCAATGATTGTGTTGATTGGTTTGGTTAGAGAAAAGTATTCTTGAGTTTAAGCTACGATAGGGTCACTTTGTATTTTTTCTTCAGGTAAGCCTTTTGCGCAAAGCGCCTCAGCAACTCTTTCGATAATGGCTGGTGGTGCGAAGATATAGCTGCGCCATTGGCTTAAGTCATTATGCCAGTTAAGTATTTTTTCAATTGCCTCAGCAGCGGTTTTAGTTTGTATTGGTTGATAATCAAAGTTATCAATGGCATCACTGGTTGAACGGCAATAGCCATCAGCATAGTGTGTTTCATGTTCGTGAACGACCCAATGCAAAACCATGGGTTGTTGAAATTCTAATGATAGACAATTTTCAAGTAGGCTTTGAACTGGTGCAAAGCCTATTCCCCACGCTATAAACAGAATAGGGGATACATCATTTTCAACCAGAGTAAGACCATGACAAGGTGCGCTAATTTGTATTGGCATCGATTTTTTTGCGTGATCAAATATAGCATCAGTAAAGGCATCACTGGAATCACGGTATAAATGAAATTCTAAATTGAGACCATCACAGGGACAGCTGGCAATAGGGAATTCACGTTGTAGATTATTTTCAAGGCTTAATATGGCATGTTGCCCCGCCATAAATCGCAAGGTATCACCACGTGGGGTGCGTAAATATAAGCGTAAGGTATTTTTATCAACGTGTTCTAATTTGCGGATACGGGTGGTTATTTCTTGCAATGGAATATCTGACCCATCGGTGGCGATTGAGGCTTCAACTTTTATATCACTGCGGGCAGAGTGGCAACACATGAGAATATTGCCCACCTCTTTTTCCTTATCACTTAAAATAAAGTCATGGTGGCGTATTTGTGACAGTTCACCGCTTAATAAACGTGCTTTACAGTGCCCACAAGTACCATTGGTACAACCATGGTTTACGTTGAGTCCCGCTTTAAGCGCAGCATGTAGCAGTGATTCCTTTTCTTCTACCAAGAAAGTCGTGCCAGAGGGTATTATTTCAACGTGATATGACATAATGTTTTATTAAACTTATTGGTTTGATGCGTGTCTGACGCTGTGTCAGGATTTTAATTATTGATACCATATTGTAAGAGTGTACCCCATGTTAAATTCAATTCAGTCTTTTTTTCAGCAACATATTTTATCTGTGCAAGACAGTGCTGGCGAGGGCAATGAGAAGGCACTTCACTTAGCGACTGCCACACTGTTATTTGAAATGGCTTATATGGATGATGTGATTGAAGAACGGGAAAAGGAAGCAATACAGAGTTTGCTTGCTGGTAAATTTAGTCTTGATGCACAGATGGCGGAAGAATTACTGGAACTGGCAGCAGATAAATCTCGTCAAGTTATTTCTATGCAAGAGTTTACTCGTTTACTTAACGAAAATTTTACACAAAAAGAAAAGCAACAAATGGTAAAAATGCTTTGGGAAGTTGCATTGAGTGATGGGGTGATTGATAAATATGAGGATATGTTTGTGCGCCAGATGGCAGATTTGCTCTATGTTTCACATAGCTATTTAGTGAGGGCAAAGCATCAGGCGTTGGCGGAATAGACAGCAAAAAGGAGGCCGTAGCCTCCTTTTTTATTAGTACAGGTGAAACCTATACCATATCTTTCAGTGCTTTTAGCGCAGTCATTTTAACGACGTTACGAGCAGGTTTTGCTTTGAACATCATTTCTTCACCCGTGAATGGGTTAGTACCCTTACGCGCTTTAGTCGCTGGTTTACGTGCTACTTTTACTTTAGCAAGACCTGGGATAGTAAAAACACCGGGTCCACTTTTCTTAAGATCCTTTTGAATCATGGCAGCCATTTCATCAAATACAGCGGTCACTTCTTTCTTAGTGAGTTCTGTGTTTTCAGCAATAGTCTTGAGGATTTCTGATTTAGTTCTTGGTTTCTTTGCAGCCATTGGTTGTAACTCCTGACGAGATAGTTCGTTTAATAATTCGATTTTGTTATATTTTTCAAACCAAGCTGATTTGAATTTTGTGTACATAATGTAGCACAAGATACCGGTATTAATGCAACTTTATTTTTTTTATATGGCATTTCAGACTATATATATAGTCAGAAATGCCATAAAATTGCTTGACAAAATTATTTTTTTACTTGCTGGTTTTTAGCTTTCATTTGATTTATAACGCGACTTAGTCCACCGGAACGTCTGATTTGAGAGCCAAAACTAGAACGATAATTGGCAATCAAACTAATGCCATCAATGGAAACATCATAGACTTTCCATTCGCCATTATCGTTACGATATAGGTCATAACTGATTGGAATCATTGGGCCACTGGCAGGACGTATCTCAGTGCGAACCGAGGCTAGGTTTGGATCTGAATTATCGCGCACAGGAAGAAAATTTATTTCTTGACCACTGTATTCAAGAAGTGCCGTTGAGTATGTTCGAATAATGAGATGACGGAATTCTCCAATAAACATTTCTCGTTCGCTAACACTGGCTCTGCGCCAATATTTTCCGAGCACCCAACGAGACATGCGTCTGAAATCAATATGGGGAAGTAAAATTTCATCAACGAGATCGTAAACATGACGTGGGTTGGTATTGATTTCACTACGATCTTGTTCAATTCGGCTGAGCATTTGTTTCGCTGTGACTTGTATAAGGTTCCCAGCAGAACTGATCGTAATTGCCTGATTGTCTTGGTCAGCATGTAGAATTTGGCTAGTTAGAAGCAGCAGTGAAATAGCAATAAGTCGAATCATTTCAATTGAATTCCATTAAATTGAGTAGTTATGTGTATTTTCTCATAGACTGGGATAATTTAAAGAAGAAAATGCCAGTATATCTTGTAGGTATTTCACCTACATATCGTCCAATTGACCTTTAACTTTAGGGGAAACATGTTATCTTCTATATAAGAAGAAAATTAGAATAACCCTCTAATTGTCTGTTAATAAGGGTTATTTCCTCTAATTTTAGAACCTAAATACGCAAAATCAGTAATTTTGTGTGTTTAAGCCTGTCTTTGTCACGATAAAGGCTAGAATACTGTGAAGTAAGGCACAAAAGTAATAGTAAAAAAGCATTATCTTCAGTTGAAGTCGTTGAGTGACAACGTAAATGGTTTAAGGGATTTTATGGGCGCAGTAAAGCAAAATGATGAATTAAGTAGTGCGTTGCGGTTATTAGTGCCGATTAGTGCGTTATCAGATGAAAAATTCGCTGAATTACTTGTTAGCACCCATGTTGAAGAAGTTGCAGCTGGCGAAGTGCTTTTTAATGAGAGTGATATAGATCCACGGGCTATTTATTTACTTGCGGGCAAGATCGTGATGATGTCTGGCAAGAGCATTGCCGATACGGTTATTGGTGGTACAGAAAGTTCGCATTATCCTCTTGCACATCATATTCCTCGCCAACTTAAGGCGGTTGCAAAGACCGCTGTTAGCATTATTCGTATAGATCCTCGTTTGTTGGATAGCTTGCTGACAGCGGATGGAACCAGTGGCGAAACTTACGAAGTCAGTGAAATACTCGAAGAAGATGAAAATGATTGGATGACACAATTACTTCAGTCTGAAGCCTTTAGTAATTTACCTGCCGAAAATATTCAAGCCTTATTCATGTACATGGAAGAGCATGCTGTTTCGGCGGGTATACCCGTTATTAGTGTCGGTGAACCAGGGGATTATTTTTACATGGTTCGAAGCGGTCGTTGTAAGGTGGTTATTGAAGATAAAGGCCAGAAAAAAGTTGTTGCAGAGTTAGGTCCCGGTGATTCATTTGGCGAAGAGGCGCTTATTTCGGATAACCCCCGAAATGCATCCGTCATTATGCTGACGGATGGAGTTTTGATGCGACTTGGACAGAAAGACTTTGAAGAGTTGATGAAGCAACCACTGATTAAGTGGGTGACTTATGATGAGGCAACACAGCTAGTGGATGATGGTGGTGTTTGGCTAGATGTGCGTATGCCAAATGAACATGGACACTATTCGATAGAGGGCAGTCATAATTTGCCACTCTCATTATTACGAAGTAAAGCTGAACGGCTTAAGCCAACACGTAAATACGTGACGTATTGTGATAATGGTAAACGTAGTTCAGTGGCTTCTTTTTTGTTGAATCAGCGTGGTTTGGATGCCTATGTATTGGCGGGTGGTTTCGCGAAACCAAAACAAGAACAAGAAGTCAAAATTGAAGCGCCGAAAGAAAAACAAGAAACCGATAATGTTGTTACCTTGAGAGCTTCACAGCCAGTAGAAGCAAAAAATAAAGATGATGCGGAAATTAAAGCACGCGAAGCTGCTGAGCTGCTTGCTAAGGAAGAAAGTAAGCGACGCGAACAGGTTGAGGGTGAATTAGCGAAACTTAAACAAGCGCAAGTCGATGCTAAACAAATGGCAGAGGATGAAACGGTTAAGCGGCTTAAAGCAGAAGCAGCTGTTGAGAAAATGAAACAAGATCAAGAACTGGCTTTGCGTAAGGCTGAAGAAGAAATAAAGAAACGTAAAGACGTAGAAGCCGATGCAGCAAGAATAAAGAAAGAAGCAGCGGCAGCACAGATCCAAGCGGAAAAAGAAGTTGAGAAATTAAAGAAAGAAAGAGAGCAGGCGCGACAGAATGCTGAGGCGGAATTGGCTGCATTACGCAAACAGCGTCAGGATGCAGAAAAACAAGCAGCAGAGCAGCAAGCTGCATTAAAAGAGCAGACTCAAGCTGCTCAGCTGAAAGCAAAACAACAAGCTGAAAAGCTAAAACAGGAAGCAGATGCCGCACGGATTTCAGCAGAGCAAGATGCTAAACGTATTCGTGAGGAAGCCAGTGCTAAAAAGAAACAGGTTGAAGAAGAGGTGTCACGACTTCAAGAACAACAAAAGTTAGCGCAGGAGAAAGCTGAAGCAGAAGCCGCCAAGTTAAAAGAAGAAGCCGTTAGAGTGCGTGAAGAAGCACGGGTTCACTCTGAAAAGATGGCGTCTCAAATTGTTGCTGAAGCAGAGCAAGCAAAATTTGAAGCAGAGCAACAAGCATCACAATTAATTGCTGAGGCAGAAAGTGCTCGATTACAAGCAGAAGCAGAAAATGCTACTTTTTTATCCTCTCAGGAAGCGGCACGGTTAAAAGCAGAACAAGAAGTTACGTTGCTTAAAGCTGAAGCTGAGGCGGTTCGTCTACATGCTGAAGAAGAACAGCAAAAGATGCGTGAAGTCGAGGCAGATCGTTTATTAGCAGAACAGGAAGCCAACCGTATCAAGTCGGAAGCAGAAGCTGTACGGCGAGATACTGAAGAAGAAATTAATCGACGCCAATTAGAAGCGGAGTCGAATCGATTTAAAGCAGAAGAAGAAGCGGCATGTATTAAAGCAGAAGCAGAATCAGCCCGATTTAAAGCAGAAGAAGAAGCGGCACGGCTTACGGCTGAGGTTGAGAAGTTAAGATTAGATATGCAGAATGAAAATGCTGAATCTGTTGCGCAGTTAGAGGCAGAGGCAGAAGCTGCACGGCTTGAAGCAGAAGAAGCGCGTCGAATGCGCGATGAAGCTGAGACGGCGCGGCTTGAAGCCGAGAAGAATGCTGAGGCAATTAAGGAAGAAACCGAATCTGCTCGTGAACAAGCAGTCGTAGACGCACAAAAAATAATTGATAGCGCAGAAGAAACACGTGTTAAGGCAGAAGATGAAGCTAAATTAGTTAAGGAGTCTGCAGAAAGTGCACGTCAACAAGCAGAAGCGGAAGCGCAACGATTAGCTGAAGAAGCAAGATTAGCCATGCAACAAGCTGAAACAGATGCACAACGATTAAAAGAAGAAGCACAGCAAGCACAACAGCGTTCGGATGATGTTATTAGTAGAATTAAGGCTGAAGCTGAAGCGATTCAGAAAACAGCAGATATTGCTCCGGTAGTATCAGTCGCGGTTAAGCCTGAAACTGAAGCTAAAAAACAACAACCAGTTAATAAAGAAACTGAGTTATCAACGCAAGCTGATGAAGCATCAGAAGATTTAATTATTACCGAGATAGCTGGTCTTGATGAAGAGGATGATAGTGGTTTAATTGTATTAGGTGGTAGTGTAGACAGTGAAGATGATTTTGTCGTTGTGCCATCGGGTTTTGTTGATGATGTTGAACAAGACGATATCACAAGATTAGTGAATGATGCGGTGGATGATGTTGAGTCTGTTTTTTCTTCGCAGTTCACAGAACATGTAGTTGAGTCTCAGTTTGTCCCAGAAAAACAGCGTAATAAAACCTTTATATATGCAGGTGTTGGGGTTGCAGTAGTTATTGTGATCGGTGTGCTAGTTGCGCTATTTACGGATAGTGAAACTGAGGTCGTTGCGCCTATAGCAAAAACACCTAAGCCGAGTGTGCCTGTCAAGGTTGAGCCTGCACCTGTTCAGGATGTAGCACCTAAAGTTGTTGTAATAAAAAAACCGGTTAAGCCGGTTGTGGTGCCTGAGAAACTCGTAGCTCCCATTAAGATTGCAACAGTAAAACCCTATAAACAAAGATTTGTTAAAGATAGAATGAAAAGTGGTGGGCGCGCATCTGAGATGTCAATTCTCCCTGCAGCTAGTTATCAGATGGGTAGTCCTTCATCGTCAGTCGAGTTTTCGGAACGACCTCAACACGTAGTGAAATTTAAAGGCTTTGCAATAAGCCGTTATGAAGTCACAGTAAAAGAATACAAACGATTTCTGCGCGCAACAGGTTTAAAACGTAATGCCTCAGTCATCGGTAAAAAAGATAATGTGCCGGTAGGAAGTGTTGACTGGGATGATGCCAATCGCTATGCAAAATGGTTAGGCAAGGAAACGGGTAAAACGTATCGTTTACCGAGTGAAGCAGAATGGGAATATGCAGCATTAGCAAATAAAACTACTATTTTCCCATGGGGCGATGATATTGCTAAAAATAAAGCCAACTGTTTTGATTGTGGTAGTCAATGGGACAGTGTGGGTGTCGCGCCAGTGGGCTCTTTTGCAGCGAATGCTTTCGGTTTGTATGACATCATAGGTAATGTCACGGAATGGACTGCTGATTGTAGTAATACAAGTTATAAGGGGGCGCCTACTGATGGCTCAGCTTGGTTGCAGGGCGATTGTAGTGCGCGCATCGTTCGCGGTGGTGCGTTTAATACCCCCAGTGGTGATATTTACCTTAAACATCGTCAATCATTTTCGATAGATAGCCGTCTGGATAGCGTTGGTATTCGATTGGTTCGCGATCTATAAGAAATTAGTCTTGTGACAACCTCGCTACTCATTTCTACTCATGGTCAAGGTTTGTATAACATTACCCGTGATTTGAATCATTTAGTGAACGAGGCAAATCTTGCAGAAGGCTTGTGTACGGTCTTTGTTAAACATACCTCGGCAAGTATTATTATCCAGGAAAATGCAGACCCCGCTGTACAAGATGATTTGCAGAATTGGTTAAATCGACTGGTTGCAGAAAATGATCGTTTATACACGCATACGGATGAAGGGCCTGATGACATGCCAGCACATATTAAGTCTGTATTGACAGCGACCAGTATTGGCATCCCTATTATGGATCGGCAACTTGTTTTAGGGATCTGGCAAGGTGTTTATTTGTGGGAGCATCGACGTCTTGGTCACCAGCGCGAAGTGATTGTGCATATTAAATAGTGATAATAAGTTATGCCATTTCAAAAAATATGTAAGTTAGATGATATCGTTGATGGTGCTGCACGTAGTTTTGACGTTATTATCTCAGAAGAATCATTTTCAATAATTTGTGTTCGCCAAGGACAACATGTATTCACTTATAAAAATAGCTGTCCGCATACGGGCATTAACTTGGAATGGCAACCGGACCAATTTCTTGATGACTCGCAACAATTTATAGTCTGCTCGACACATGGTGCATTATTCCAGCTTGAAGATGGTTATTGCGTGTCTGGACCGTGTGCAGGCGATGCTCTGAGCGTATATCCCGTGAAGCAGGAACAAGGTGATATTTTCATTGATGTTGTTGATGCGGCTAAAGTGGTGAGTCGCTAGTGGCTAAAATATTAGCTATTGGTGTGGCAACACTTGATTGGATTCAGGTCGTTGAACGTTATCCAGAGATTGATAGTGAACTACGAGCGCAACAGCAAATACTTTGTCGTGGAGGTAATGCCACGAATACATTGGCAGTGTTAAACCAGTTAGGTCATCGTTGCAGTTGGTTGGGCACATTAGCTGGTGATGTTTTTGCAGACATAATTTGTACCAATTTGGATAAAAATCATATTGATTATTCTTTTTGTCCACAAGTGCACGATGCTGTATCACCTACTTCGCATATTTTATTGAGTAACGAGACCGCATCACGGAATATTGTCCATTATCGTTCGTTACGTGAATTAATAAAAAGTGATTATGAAAATATTGATTTTTCACAATGGGACTGGATTCATTTTGAAGGGCGTAATGTATCTGAAACATTGATTATGATGAGAGATATAAAGCGGCAGCACTCGAAGATAAGCATATCGCTAGAAATTGAAAAGCCTCGTCAAGATATTGAACAGCTTTTCAATTATGCGGATCATTGCTTATTTAGTCGTGACTATGTTAATTCACGTGGATATGATTCAGCAGAAAATTTCTTGCGAGATATTCAAAGTAAGTTGACAGTTGATCAAGATTTAATTTGCGCATGGGGTGAACAGGGAGCGATGTTACTTTCTAGTCAAGGTGAATATACTCAAGTACCTGCACTTAAGATTAATGTTGTTGATACTCGTGCAGCGGGTGATGTATTTAATGCAGCTTATATTGATGCACGTTTGAATGGCAAGACATTATTGCAGAGTGTAGAAAACGCTTGTTATTTGGCAGCGGAAAAATGTGCTAAATTTGGAATAGAATAAGAATATAAACTTTTGTGAGACTGTAAATAAAACCGTGTTATTGCGAGTCACGTCAGTGATGCGGTAATCTTTTTGAATAGTCGATAAATGTGAGAGATTGCTTCGTTATCACTCGCAATGACGTGATTTGTCACTGTTTACGCAACAAGCTGTTCCGCAATATGCTCAAGATCACCGCGATTATCCATGACCTTTTCAGCGCATGCGAGTGCGGTGCTTTCAACGATACCAAGGCGTTCTAGTACGATTTTAGGAAGTTCATTAGAATTCGCATCACCAAAACCATAGTTATGCAGTAAACGGTTAGATAGTAAAATAAGACTGGCCTGACAGGCATGCTTGCGCTTGTATTCGGCATTGCGTTGTTCACGTTGGGCGATAAATAATGTTTCTGGCATTTGCCAAAATTCCATCAGCCATGCGGCAATGCTTTCGGGTGAGGTATCAAAGCGAAGTTTAATTGCATTCCATATTGAGGAGTTTTTATTGTTAGCTATTTGTTTATTTAGGTCTTTGTATTCATCACTAAATAAATGTGCGAGTAATAAATATCCGAGATTATGTAATAAACCAGCCAGTTGCGCAGAGCCTTTTGCTGGTCGTTTTGAAATGGGCATTTTCTTAGCGAGCATTTCACTTAAGGCAGAGACCAATACGGCGTTCCGGTAAATGTTTTTCTGACCTAACTGACCTTGTTTATCACCTTTAAAGCTTTTAGCGGCGGACATGCCTATTGCCATATGCAATGCGGTGTCATAGCCAAAGACCTGTAGGATCGCTTGTTGCGTTGTTTCGATATTTCCGCCAAAACCATATAGAGATGAACGTGCTTGTTTTAGAAGCTGTACAGAAAGCATTGGATCTTGATCAATGATACAAGAGAGTTCATTCACCTTAGTATGTTCATTATTGAGTAAACGAAGTAATTGTCGAGTTGTTTCAGGGACACTCGGTAGCGCATCAAGTGCGGTTAATCGTTTTTCGAGAATGGCGGGTAGAATAATTAAATCTTGTTTTTGCGCAATACTATCTGTGTGCCCAGGCATAGGATACGAGAAATTAAAACCATGTAGCGCGTGATCCAGTAAATCATGAAAATCTTCAGCAGACATTCGAATTAGTTGTCTAGTTTCGGTAGGAAAATATATTTGATCTTGACCTGCTAAGTTAGCATCGATAATACAAGGCAATACACTGACAAGGCTGAAAGGTGGCAAGTTATCGCTATGGCATCCAGGAAATACCAGTTCAACCGCAGCGGGTTCAGCGGCTTTAAGCTTACGATGCAGTTGTCGCCCCAATGCGGAAATATCAATACAATGTGAAGCAGGTGTAATAGCGAGCAGAAGTGAATTGTTATCATCCGTGAGCAGTACACTACGAGCCACGTTCTGCAGGCGAACATGACATTGATTTGCCATATCGATCAAATTTGCATCAATGGTTTGAGGTAAAACCTCAAAATCCTGACCATTTTTGGTGAGGAGTGCAGTCATAGATTGGTTACTATTCATCTTATTTCCGTATATAGCTCGCTAACGTCTTGTATTTAATTTAATTGACTTGTTTTTTTGTGTACACTGATCGTTATCGGAAGGTGCACTTAGAACTTTAGTTTTAATGGGGAAAATCGCAAATAGTGCATAGTTTTCTGGTTTTTATAAGAATAATCAAGGAAAAGGATCACAATGTCGGATAAACCCTCTGATTTACCTAAGTTATTGGTAGTGGATGACGATGACGCCTTTTTGGCATTTTTAGAAGAATTACTGTCTCGGAGTGATTATCAAGTACTTACCGCATCGAACGGTAAAGATGGGATTAGTATGGCAATGGAGCAAATTCCTGATTTGATCATCCTTGATGTCATGATGCCCGACATGAGCGGTGGCATGGCTGCACATTATTTATCTGAGAATATCTCGACGCAAGCCATTCCTATTATCTTTTTAACCAGTATTATTTCAGAAGAACAGGAAATGATGGTGGATAATCAGGAGGGTAATTACCAATTTTTAGCTAAGCCTATTAAAGTTGAGCATTTACTAAATGAAATAGAAAAGTGCTTAAAAGGCAATGCATTATCAAATTAGCGTACTGTTATATTAAGTCTAAATAAACAGAAAGGGGGCTAAAGCCCCCTTTCCTAAACCCAATTAAATCTTGAGTTATTACTGCCTACTTATTTTCTTAGCCAAATGCTTTAATTTTGGGAAGGTGCCATTAGGTGTACGAAGTGTATCCAAGAATGCCAAAACAGCTTTTTGGTCACTAATGCTGAGACCATTGAAGTTATTTACCGCATCAAACGCTTCACTATCAGGTTGTCCATGTTTTTGAATAGCATCGCTAATCGTTAGTGCACGACCATCATGCAAATAAGGTGCGGTATCTGCTACACCCCATAAACGCATCGTGGTGAACATGGCATCACCATCAAATTCAGCTAACTCCGCACCCATGTAATGACGTTTTAAATCTGCATACAAAGGAACCGTTACGCCACCTTGATGGTTAGGTTTAAAATGCATAGGCTTTTTAGTGAGATCAACCGTTGTATGGACGTTAGCTGTAGGATCTTGGGATACCTCAGGTGAACGGAAGCCAACAAACTTACTGTTTGTTTGCATTTTAGGTACATGACATTCAGTACAGCCGATATCTTGCATGATTTGTCGTCCACGACGAGCGTTGCGGTTAGGATGTTTAGCAAAAGGTGTTTGAGTGGTACCAACAAACACACTCAGTGCTGACAGTTCACCTTCTGTAATTTCGTTTATAACGCCATCATTGTCATGGTCAACACCGCTATCGACAGCCATACCCATGTGGAATGACAATGCGCCGACATCGAAAGTACGGCTTGTTTTGGCATCACCTTTACGCCCGAATGGTGCAACGACCATAAAATCAGGACTGGCAGCATGTAAGTCAAAAGTACCTTCTGCACCCACTGCATTGCCATCACCATCGACTACAATTTCACCAGCAGCATCTTTTGTAATTGAACCAAAGCTAATGCCTTTCGTTGTTAAATTGGTTGTGGCATTTGCAGGAGCTGCGGCAATTTGGGCTTGTAATTCAATAGTCATTTCATTTGAAACTTGTTCAATACCGCCCGCACCAAAGATGAAAGGAGGGTTGATGATGCGACCATCAATGTTTTTCTTCGAGTCACCACCACTTTGTAGACTTAGGTTTAAATCAACAAACGTGTTGCCACCGGCACCGAGTACGGTGTTATTAACACCCCCGACACCACCAATACCAAATTTCATTGGGACCGTGCGACGGCTTACAATGCTATGACACTCGAGGCAAGTTTGTGCATCAAGCCCACCAATACGTTGGAAAGTACCAATACCTTGAATAGATCCACGCTCAGTTTGGGCACCTGTTGGATTGACATCGTTACCGTCACCAAAACCTTCTGAGGTGAGGAATGGTTTAGTAAATATGCGCATGCCCGCAAGGCGAATTTCATTGCGTGACATGTTAGCAAGATCAGCTTGTTGAACACGGTTAGCACCACTGTATAACTTGTTTAAATCAACATCAGCTGAGGCGGTGAGTGGAATTGCCAATGCGGCTGCACAGGCAATACTAATAGAACGTAACTTCATTGTTTATTTCTCCCTGTTTATAGTTTTTTCTAGGTAAATAAAGTCAATCCGGTACGTAAAGTTCTACGTTCCCCTTCCACGAGTGACTTTTTGATACACTTTATTATTTAACTATTTTTCTTATTAGACCTAGCTTAAGACAAAGTCTAACGTTAATGATGATACATTATGTTTGTGACCAAAAATGTGAGCCATTACCTACTTATGTAAATTTTATTTTTATATGCCAATTATAAAAGTTGATAGACTATTTTTTATTTCGATTTATAGCACGGTGTCCAATATCATTTCGTTTGTAGAGGTCATTCCAACTTATTTTGTTAGCGAGTTGGTAAGCCCGGGTTTGTGCTTCTGCAATGTCGTTACCGAGAGCCGTGGCACAAAGTACTCGCCCCCCTGCGGTGACTACATGTCCTTCATAGTTAGCAGTGCCGGCATGAAATATTTTTTCACCGGTCGATTCTTGTTCAGGGAGTCCCTCAATGACATCACCTTTGCGGTAGGCATCAGGGTAACCACCAGCTGCTAATACAACACCGAGTGAACTACGCGGATCCCAGTTTGCAGTGACCGCATCTAGTTTTTTATCTAGAGCGGCGTTAATGAGTTCAACCAAATCTGATTGAAGACGTAACAGAATAGGCTGAGTTTCAGGGTCACCAAAGCGGCAGTTGTATTCAAGCACTTTAGGGATGCCATCGCCCGCAAGCATGATGCCGGCATAGAGAAAGCCAGTGTAAGGCATGCCTTCATTGGCAAGCCCTTCGACGGTAGGGCGAATGACCTCATTCATGATGCGTTGTTCAATTTCTGGCGTGACCACAGGCGCAGGGGAGTAAGCACCCATGCCACCGGTATTCGGGCCGGTATCGCCATCATCACGGGCTTTGTGGTCCTGTGAAGTCGCCATAGGCAGGATATTCTTACCATCGACCATGACAATGAAACTGGCTTCTTCACCGGCTAAAAATTCTTCAATCACTACGCGGGAGCCTGCTTCGCCAAAAGCATTACCCGCTAGCATGTCTTTGACCGCAGCAATGGCTTCAGAATTGGTTTGGGCGACAATCACGCCTTTACCCGCGGCAAGTCCATCAGCTTTGATTACAATCGGTGCACCCTTGGCTTCGATAAATGCAATGGCAGGCTCGATGTCAGTAAATACTTCATACCAAGCGGTTGGAATATGATGGCGTGCGAGGAAATCTTTAGTAAATGCTTTGGAACCCTCAAGCTGTGCAGCAGCTTGAGTAGGGCCGAAACAACGTAGTCCTGCCGCTTCAAATTGATCCACAATACCCAGTACTAAAGGAACTTCAGGACCAATCACGGTAAGTTTAATATTATTAGCTTGAGCAAATTGCAGCAAAGAAGCTATATCATCAGCAGCGATATCGACATTGTGAATCGTCGGTTCTAATTCTGTGCCGGCATTGCCTGGTGCTACATAGATTTGATCAGAAAGAGGAGATTGAGCCAATTTCCAAGCTAGAGCATGTTCACGACCGCCACCACCGACGACAAGGATATTAATCATTTGTTTGTTACCTTATTTACGCAGTTATTTGTTTGTTAGATAGTTGTAAATGTTACAAAAATTTAACAATGTCTTGCTCATAATGGGGTTATAGTTCAAAGGTTACAGATCTTAAACGATTAAGCCATAGAAACGAAGTGTAACTTAATGGCAGATGGATAATTTAGGTTATGATTAACCAATATGTGCTCGGTTATTGTCCATGAATATAGAGTATAAAAGATAACGAAGACTTAATCGTATTTTTAGGTTGTTTAAGGAACTAAATGATGGAGCGGTTATTTTTTTTAATATTGGTTTTGTTTGTGCTGCCTGTCGGGATTGTGGCAGATGAAAAAATTATTGAGCTGAATGTGACCGGTCAGGCACCATTGAATACGGATGAACAAAACGGCTTTATTGATGTGGTAGCGAAAGAAGCTTTTCGGCGGATTGGCTATGAACTGAGAATGGTGCGCTTACCCGCAGAGCGCGGATTAAAAAATTCGAATCAAGGTCTTATCGATGGTGAATTAGTTCGTGTTGCGGGGATGCAGAAGTTGTACCCGAATCTTATGATAGTGCCCGAAAAAGTAATGGACTGGGAGTTTTCAGGGTTCTCATATCAGTTGTTGAATTTTGAGCATGGTTGGAGTGACTTGTCTGGAAAAAGCGTGGCATATGTAAATGGTTGGAAAATCTTTGAGAAGAATGTGCCTGGTACGGCTGAAATAACCAGAACCAGTAGTGCTGAAATATTATTTCAGTTACTGAGAAAAAAACGTACCGACATTGTTTTATATGAACGTTGGGGAGGACATTACCTACTACATAAGATGAATATGGATGATGTGGAAGTGTGCAAGCAGCCTCTAGCAGTAAAAGCAATGTATATTTACTTACATAAAAAACATCGATCATTGGTGCCGAAATTATCTTCGGCACTTGTTGCAATGAAAGAAGATGGTAGTTATCAAAAGTTGTTTAATCAATATCTAATGCCTTTCAACGAACATTCTACAAAAAGTCATGATGGACACATTAAAAACTAATATGAATAAAAGAGATATTTTACGTCGCAGTAGTCGTCTTGCAAGGCGACTGGTTATCTATGTGGTATTGGCTAGTACCTTTATTACTATTTTTACCTCCAGTTTTCAGTTGTATGAAATTTATAAAAATGACATTAGTGACATTGACGCAAGATTAAAAGAAATAGGCGATACTTATGTCGACACTATTGCTTCGCGTGTTTGGGTAGCGAATAGAGAAGAGCTTAATCGAGATGTGGAAAATTTATTGCACTTACCTGATATTGTTCATGTGAAGATTTATGAAGCGAATAACCTAATAGCAGAGTCTGGAAAAATGCCAGAAAAAAATGTTGTGGCGAAAGAATACCCATTAACATATCGATTCAGAGGTAAGCAACAAACTATTGGTATCCTGCATGTCGCGACTAGTCTTGAGAATACTTATCAACAGATTATTGATCAGGCGCTGGCGATTGTTTTAGGCAATGCGTTAAAAACATTCTTAATAAGCGGTTTCATGTTGTTCTTGTTTTATCATTTGATTGCCAAACATTTACATAAGTTTGCCGAGTATGCAGAAGGTATAAGTGTTGAGAATTTGGATAGGGTTCTGGTTCTTGATCGACCAGAGAACAATAGTGATAAGCAAGATGAATTTGATGTATTAGTTGATTCATTTCATTCAATGCAGCGCAATATAGTTAATTCAATATCCTTGTTATCAAAAAGTGAAGAAAATTTGTCACAAACGCTGAATAGTATAGGTGACGCGGTAATTGCTACTGATAGCAAAGGTTATGTTACCCGAATGAATCCGGTTGCCGAAAAACTCACAGCATGGACGATAGATAAAGCAAGAGGAAAGTTGTTAGCCAAGGTATTTCCTATCATTAATGCGCTAACACGTAAACCTGTTATAAGTCCTGTTGAGCAAGTGCTTAAGTCTGGCAAGATTGTTGGTTTAGCTAATCATACGATGTTATTGGCAAGAGATGGTGAGGAATATCAAATTGCAGACAGTGCCGCACCTATATTAGATGATGCAGAAGAAATTATTGGTGTCATTTTGGTATTTAGGGATGTAACAACTGAATACGCATTACAGGAATCTATTAAAAATAATGAGGTACATTTACAGGCTATTATGAATAATAGTGCATCCATTATTTATGTAAAAGATCTTGATGGTCGGTTTACTATGGTGAATCAGCAATTTGAACGTGTACTTGAACTCAAGGAAGAAGAGGTTATTGGTAAAACCACACATGATTTATTTCCACCGGAAATTGCCGATGAAATGGTTGCAAATGATCGTGATGCAATAGATTCTAGGTTAGCGCTGCATTCAGAAGAAAAGGTTATATTAAAAGATGGCATACATATTTATTCTAGTGAAAAATTTTGTTTATTAGGTGAAGATGGTGAGCCTTATGCTGTCGGTGGTATATCAACAGATATAACGGAGAACATGAAACAAAGTGAGATGCTGCGGCGTACGCAAAAGATGGATGCGTTGGGTAAGTTAACGGGGGGTGTTGCACATGATTTTAATAATATGCTCAATGTTATCATCGGTTATTCAGAAATTTTGAGTCGAAATTTAGAGTCTGATTTATCTAATCAGCATTTTGCCAAAGAGATTAAGGAAGCAGGTCTTCGCGGTGCAGCATTAACACGTAAATTACTATCATTTTCTGGGCAAACTGCATTGACGCAATCTCAAGTTAATATTAATGATGTATTGCAAGATGATATCAATATGTTGAAGAAAACCTTAACGGCACGCATTCACGTTAATATGAAGCTTGATGATGAATTGTGGTTGATAATGGCAGATAAGGGCGAATTTGAAGATGCCATTTTAAATTTAAGTATTAATGCTATGCATGCTATGCCCGCCGGTGGGAAATTAACGTATTTAACATTAAATGAAAATTTATCATCAATGGAAGCCGATGAATTAGGTTTGCCTGTTGCAGGGGAGTATGTGCGGTTTTCGATTATAGATGCGGGTATTGGTATGGATGAACATACGGTTAATAAAATATTTGATCCCTTCTTTACAACCAAGGGGGAGCGAGGAACTGGTTTAGGGTTGAGTCAGGTGTTTGGGTTTATGGAACGTTGTAACGGTGTTATTAAGGTTTATTCTGAGTCGGGGGTAGGAACTGAGTTTTCAATGTATTTCCCCAGTGTACATAGTGGTCGTATTGGTGAGGCTGAGGTTGAAGAAGCTAGCATTGATAGTAATAAATTTAATGGCACTGAAACAATATTATTAGTCGATGATGAAGAAGCATTGCTTGCATTAGGGCGTGATATTTTTCAACAGCATGGCTATAAAGTTTTTTGTGCTGAGGGTGCGGACAGTGCCTTATGGATTTTGTCACGGAATAAAGTTGACGTTATGCTTAGTGATGTGATCATGCCAGGTGTTGATGGCTATGAATTGGCGCGAAAAGTGAAGAATTTATATCCTAAAGTTAAAATTCAACTCGTTAGCGGTTATTCCAGTGAGCGTCTTGGTAAGGAGAAAAATAACCCTTATACTAAAACGATCATTGATAAACCCTATTCCGCAGAAACCTTGCTCGGGCGAGTGCGTAACTTAATTGACAACGCTTAGTGTCTAAAGTGACGCATGCCTGTAAATACCATCGCAATATCGTTTTCATCAGCTGCTGCAATGACTTCATCATCACGTATTGATCCACCCGGTTGAATGACGGCTCGAATACCGACACTGGCTGCTTGATCCAAACCATCACGGAAAGGGAAGAAGGCATCACTCGCCATCACAGAACCTTTAACTTCAAGTTTGGCATGTTCGGCTTTAATACCGGCAATACGTGCTGAGTTAATGCGACTCATTTGACCTGCACCTACACCAATGGTCATGCCTTCACGGGCATAAACAATCGCATTAGATTTAACATATTTAGCGACCTTCCAGCTAAATAACAAGTCGAGCATTTCTTGTTCGGTGGGTTCACGTTTGGTGACGATGTTCAAGTCATTGGCTAGCAGTAAATCGGCATCTTGAACTAATAGGCCACCATTAACACGTTTAAAGTCTAAGCGTTGTGAGGCTTCAGCAGGCCATTGACCACATTCAAGCAGGCGAACGTTCTTCTTGGCTTTAACGACTTCAATTGCATCCGCACTGACGTAGGGGGCAATGATGACTTCAACAAATTGACGATCAACAATGGTTTGGGCTGTTTCAGCATCGAGTTCACCGTTAAAGGCGATAATGCCACCAAAGGCCGATTCTGGATCGGTACTGTAAGCGCGATCATAGGCTTCTAATAAAGAACTACCTGTCGCTACACCACAGGGATTGGCGTGTTTCACAATGACACAACTGGGCGCATCACTAAATTGTTTCACGCATTCGAGTGCAGCATCGGTATCTCCGATATTGTTGTAAGAGAGCTCTTTACCTTGTAACTGTGTAGCGGTGCTGATGCTGGCTTCTTTTCCACCCGTTTCAATATAGAAGGCAGCAGATTGGTGCGGGTTCTCACCATAGCGCATCTCTTGCGCTTTGATGTATTGACTATTGAAGGTATGAGGCAGACCGGCAGGTTTGCCGTCTTCACCAATAGCGCCTAAGTAATTAGCAATGGCACCGTCATATTGGGCAGTGTGTTCAAAGGTTTTAACTGCAAGATCAAAACGCGTGGCATCCGTGATGGCGTTACCATTACTTGCCATTTCATCTAGTACGCGCTGGTAATCTGCTGCATCCACGACAACGGTGACGGCAGCATGATTTTTTGCCGCTGCACGTAGCATGGTAGGACCACCAATATCGATATTTTCAATCGCCATCGCGAGGTCGCAATCATCACGGGCAATCGTGGCAGCGAAGGGGTAGAGGTTCACCACGACCATATCAATGGGGGGAATGCCGTGTTCTTCCATCACCGCATCATCAGTGCCTCGGCGACCTAATAAGCCACCGTGTACTTTGGGGTGCAGGGTCTTAACACGACCATCCATCATTTCAGGGAAGCCTGTGTAATCAGAGACTTCGATTACAGCTATGTCATTGTCTGCCAGCATTTTTGCAGTACCGCCGGTTGATAAAACCTCAATATTTTGTTCGGCAAGTGCTCGCGCAAATTCAACAATACCGGTTTTATCAGAAACACTGATCAGAGCACGACGGATAGCAGACATGATTTACCTCAATGACGGGGTGTTGTAGTTAATGTGTTTTTAACGAATGATTAATCGAGATTATATTGCTTCATTTTTTTACGCAGTGTACCGCGATTAAGCCCCAGCATAATGGCAGCGCGGCTTTGATTACTGCGAGTGTGTTCTAACACGGCACGAAGCAAAGGTTCTTCCATTTCTTGTAAGACCATTTGGTATAAATTATCAGGTTCGTGGCCATCTAAGTGATGAAAATAATCTTTGAGTGCTGTAGCAATGCATTCACGCAGTGGGCGGTGAGATTCTTCAGTGCTGACTTCAAAGATGGCTTCGGCTAAAACTTGTTGGGCGTTATTCATGCGGCGATTTCTTGTTTTTTTATAAGTTGATGGAAAAATTCCTGGATCATAGTAATTTGTTCGGCACTGGTTTCAACGCGTGTAACTGTGCGACGGAACTCGGCACCATGTGCTTGTCCTTTGCTGTACCAAGCGATATGTTTACGGGCAATACGTACCCCAGTAAACTCACCGTAAAATTCATATAGGTTAGCGACGTGCTCCAGCAGAATATCGCGAATTTCAAGTAAGCTGGGCTCTGCTAAGGTTTCACCGGTATTTAGAAAGTGATCAATTTCTCGGAAAATCCATGGGCGACCTTGTGCTGCACGACCAATCATAACGGCATCTGCGCCAGTATAGTTTAAGACAAAACGAGCCTTTTCAGGGGTCGTGATATCACCGTTGGCAACCACAGGGATAGTAATACGGCTTTTTACATCAGCAATCGTGTCGTATTCGGCATCACCTTTATAGGCATCGGCGCGGGTGCGGCCATGGATAGCCAATGATTGAATGCCTGACCCTTCGGCAATGCGAGCAATGCTTGGGGCATTGCGATTGTCACGATCCCAACCTGTGCGGATTTTTAATGTAACAGGAATATCAACCGCATTAACTACCGATTCAAGGATCTCGCCAACCAATTTTTCATTTTGTAGTAAGGCCGAGCCTGCCATGACGTTACAAATCTTCTTGGCAGGGCAACCCATGTTGATATCAATGATTTGCGCACCGTTATCGGCGTTATGTTTTGCTGCCTCCGCCATCATAGCCGGATCAGAACCGGCAATTTGCACTGAGCGGGGGTCCGTTTCACCATCATGGTTAGCACGACGCTTGGTTTTTTCACTGCCCCATAATAATGAGTTGGATGTCACCATTTCAGACACAGCCATGCCCGCACCAAGGCGTTTGCATAATTGGCGGAACGGCCTATCGGTCACGCCAGCCATAGGCGCGAGAATTAAGCGGTTACTAATTTGGTATGGTCCGATTTGCATAGAAAAAACTATTATTTTTGGGCGACCAATCATACTCGCATTGATGGCGTCGGCAAAGCGCTAATGACTCATTTTATGCTGCTTATTTAAAGATAAATAAGAAGCTGACAGCATTTTTGCCAGGATCAATGAGTTCCAGCGCAATGTTGACAGGATTGTTAGGAAGGATGCCTTTTTTTATATTGATGTCGTTAGGGAGATATTCTTGTGGCAGAAAGTCGCGCCCAGCAATAATTCGTCCTTTGATATCGTGGAATTGTATTTGCAGTAAAGGGTAGGCTTGGCGGAAGCTGGCTTGATTATTGATGGTCGCTTTGACGCTGAGTGCATTTTTTATATTGGGGTGACTACGTACTTCTCGGCTTTTTAAAATGATCTCATTTGGGGCGCGAGGCAATGCTAATTCGCAATTTAAGCTGGCACAAAGGCTTTGCATCAGTGGTCTTAATCCGCGTTCAGCAAGTGTATCTCTTAAAAGATAAAGGCTTTGACCAATAAATAGCAAAACCAACAGCGTGCTTATGGCGAGAAAGCTGGTAGGCATTGATGAAGGTACGGCAGGCACAGTGTTTATCTCTGGGTAGAGTTGTGAGGGATCATAGCCATCGTCGTTGTCAGGAGCATCTATTTGAGATTCGGTTATTTCATTGTGGCCATTGGCAGCTTGTAATGAGGTATTGATGGGCAATGCATTTGTTTGTACAGGATTGAGTTCAGGCTGATGATCATTGGAGGTATCATTTTTACTGGATTTCTCAATGTTAACCAAACGTAAATTAGGTTGATTTTCTTTAGAAGAGGGATCATCTTGCTCTGATTCTTGCTCTGATTCTTGCTCTGATTCTTGCTCTGATTCTTGCTCTGATTCTTGCT
>CAZIWG010000020.1:30202-34156 GCA_964542925.1 uncultured Granulosicoccaceae bacterium
CTGATTCCTGCTCTGATTCCTGCTCTGATTCCTGCTCTAATTCTTGCTCTGTCAATGAAACCACTTCAGAAATAAGTGGTTCATCTGCTTCTGGTTCATAAGACTCTAATTCGGGAATAGTAATATTAACAACATCAAGTTGGATGTCTTCTAGTGTATCAATGGTGAGTTCTTCAATCTTTAACTCAGGGTTGTTGATGTCTTCTAGTACAGGGGCTTCGGGAGCCTCAATGAGATTGGCTGTAAACACTTCATCACATTGACCACAGCGCACTTGCCCGTCAGCAATTTGCAATTGCTCATCAGTAACGTGGAAAAGTGTTTGGCAATGTGGGCATTGAGTCTGCATAGACGCTAACAATAGCATTGATTGGCTAACGATGTAGCGTTAGCGGTGTTAGCGTTTGATAGCACTGAGACGTATCCAGTCACCTTGTTGAATAGGGTCACTAACATCACAGTGACGCTGGTAAGCATTGGCAACACTGTCGGCTTGTTCTGCGAGGATACCTGAAAGAACAAGTTTACCACCAGGGCACAACGCGGCACACAATACATCGGCTAACTCTGCTAGGGGACCGGCAAGTATATTGGCTAAAAGTATGTCGTAGCTGGCATCTTGAAGATCTATTGGCAAGTGGGTTGAGATGAGATGACTGACTTGGTTTCGTTCAGCATTATTTTGTGTAGCGTGCAATGCTTGTGGATCAATGTCGATGGCGGTGATTTTTTTTGCACCTAACTTTGCTGCGGCGATAGCTAAAATACCTGAACCACAACCATAATCGAGTACTTGCTTATTCGTTAACGATTCACCATCAAGCCACTGTAAACATAACGATGTTGTAGGGTGAGTGCCGGTGCCAAAAGCAAGTCCGGGATCGAGTAGGATATTGACCGCATCGGGTTTGGGGGCATCACACCAACTCGGCACAATCCAGATACGTTCGCCGAACTGCATAGGATGATAATCATCCATCCACACTCGTGACCAGTCTTTATCTTCCAGTGGTTCAAGACGTCGACCGGCGATAATGGCTTCAGGGAGTTGAGAACCTAATTGTTGAAGTAATTTCTCAGTATTTACATTCGCTTCAAAAAGACCGGTGATTTCTAAATTAGCCCAAAGAGGTGTTTCGCCTGGCAAGGGTTCGAATAGCGGCTGATCTTCCGCATCAATCATGGTGACGGCTTGTGCACCAACTTCTTCCAATACATCGCTGACTCTTTCAGCATATTCTGTATCAGAGCGGAGAGTTAAGCGTAGCCAAGCCATGATCAGAAGTTATTAGTATGAATTACGACAAACCTAATTTTTTCTCAAGGAAGTGGATGTTCGCACCACCTGCCTGAAAAGCACTGTCATTAAGAATATCCAGATGCAAATCTATATTGGTTTTAATGCCATCGATGACTAGTTCACTGAGTGCACCGCGCATGCGTGCAATGGCTATTTCACGAGTGTCGCCGTGCGTGATAATTTTACCAATCATTGAATCGTAATTAGGCGGTACGCGATAGCCATTATAAATATGTGAATCAACGCGTACACCAATACCACCCGGTGCATGAAAATTATTAATAGTGCCCGGTGATGGTATAAATGTTTTAGCATCTTCGGCATTAATACGACATTCAATGGAATGTCCACGAATAATGACATCTTCTTGTTTGATAGAGAGTTCCATTCCTGCAGCAATACGAATTTGCTCTTTAACAATATCCACACCGGTAATCATTTCGGTGACAGGGTGTTCTACTTGAACGCGGGTATTCATTTCAATGAAATAGAACTCACCGTTCTCGAATAGGAATTCAAAAGTTCCTGCACCGAGGTAACCTGTTGCACGACAAGCTTCAGCACAACGTTCACCAATAAAGGCGCGTTGTTCTTCAGTAATGCCCGGTCCTGGTGCTTCTTCAACGACTTTTTGGTGACGGCGTTGCATTGAACAATCACGTTCCGCTAAATGAATGGCATTACCATGTGAATCAGATAAGACCTGAATTTCAATATGACGTGGATCGCCCAGATATTTTTCCATGTAAACAATATCGTTATTGAATGTTACACGGGCTTCATTACGTGTTAGAGAAATGGCATTCAACAGTGCGGCTTCGCTATGTACAACACGCATACCACGACCACCACCACCACCTGCGGCTTTAATAATAATGGGGTAACCAATTTTTTGAGCTATTTCGGTAACATTACGATCATCTTCCGTGATAGGGCCGTCTGAACCAGGCACACAAGGAATGCCTGCGGCTTTCATACATTCGATAGCAGAGATTTTGTCACCCATAGTGCGAATGGATTCTGCTGAAGGACCAATAAAGGTAAAACCACTTTGTTCTACACGTTCTGCAAAGTCTGCATTTTCAGCGAGGAAACCATAACCAGGGTGAATCGCCATGGCATCAGTCACTTCGGCGGCACTAATGAGTGCGGGAACATTTAAGTAACTATCGACTGAGGGAGGAGGACCAATACAAACGGCTTCGTCAGCAAGGCGTACATGTTTTAGATCGCGATCTGCCGAAGAGTAAACGGCGACGGTTTTAATGTCCATTTCACGGCAAGCACGTAAAATACGGAGTGCGATTTCACCGCGATTGGCTATAACAATTTTTTCAAACATAGTTGTGTTCTTCGCTGTGGGTTATTCAATAACGAACAAAGGTTCATCGTATTCAACTGGCTCACCATTGTTGGTGAGGATTGCTTTGATAACACCACTTTTGTCAGCTTCAATTTGATTGAGAATTTTCATGGCTTCAATAATACAGATGGTTTCACCTTCACTGACGCTTTGACCAACTTGTACAAACTCTGCTGAGCCAGGAGCCGGTGAACGATAGAAGGTACCGACCATTGGGGATTTAACAATATGACCACTTGGTAAGGCATCCACTTCTTCTGCGGGCGCAGCCGCTACTGCAGGAGCAGCCGGTGCGGGTGCAGCCATTTGCATCATGGCAGGTGCTGGCGCAACACTACTGTGTCGTGTGATGCGTACTGATTCTTCACCTTCTTTAATTTCAATTTCAGCAATGCCAGATTCTTCCAGCAGCTCAATTAATTTTTTTACTTTGCGAATATCCATAGTAATTTAACTCATTTCTGATGTTCAGTTTGTTGCAGACTCGATGTGTTTCATCGCTGCCTGTAACGCCAATTCGTAACCTTGTGCGCCTAAACCGCAAATAACACCCACGGCGATATCAGAAAAATATGATTCACGGCGAAACTCTTCACGGGCATGCACATTGGATAAATGTAATTCGATAAAAGGGATTGCCACACCAGCCAGTGCATCACGGACAGCAACACTGGTATGGGTAAAGGCGGCAGGGTTAATAATGATAAAAGCGACGCCTTCTTGCTGTGCCTGTTGAATGCGATTCACTAAATCGTGTTCGGCATTGCTTTGCATGCAATCTAATTCGTGTCCGGCGGCTTTTGCTTGGTCAATAGCGGCTTTTTCGATATCAGCCAGCGTGGTTGCACCATAAACATCGGGCTCACGGGAACCGAGCAGGTTTAAATTGGGACCATTAAGTAGCAGTAACTTAGCCATCAATACGCCTAGGTTGAATAAATAGCTTCAAATAACGCCTAGATCGAAGCATTTCCCTGCATGATCAGACCACTTTTTTTATCATAATGCCCGTGTATTGTGCAGGAGATTGTTTAATTTGTCCAGTTCTCTACACGTTTTTGGAACTTAGGTCACAAATCGGCGAAATTAAGGTTATTTTGTGGAAAAAATGAAGGTGGGGCTGAAGTTACGTCATTGCGAGGAGTGAAACGACGTGGCAATCTTTTTAAATTTAACGATGACTCATAGAGATTGCTTCGTCGTTTCACTCCTCGCAATGACAGTCATTTTTTAGGACTCAGGTTCTCAGGTTCTCAGGTTCTCAGGTTCTCAGGTTCTCAGGTTCTCAGGT
>CAZIWG010000020.1:34256-38999 GCA_964542925.1 uncultured Granulosicoccaceae bacterium
CAGGTTCTCAGGTTCTCAGGTTCTCAGGTTCTCAGGTTCTCAGGTTCTCAGGTTCAGGTTCAGGTTCAGGTTCAGGTTCAGGTTCTCAGGTTCAGGTTCTAAGCCTCAGCCTTATAATAACGCTTTTATTTTTTCTTCAGCAGTTGTCTTGAGTAACTCACCGCGTTGAATGAAATTAATTTTACCTTGGCGATCAACAATCACGGTATAAGGCAAGGTACCAAAACGATTACCGTATTTTTTACTGGTGTTAATGGCTTCTAGGTCACCGAGTAACATAGGGTAGTTGACACCATAGGTATCGGCAAAATCTTCTACATTATCTTTTTCATCGATAGCAACACCAATAAACTGTAAACCTTGAGCACCGTATTTTTCTTGCAGTTCAACAAATGCGGGTGTTTCTTTACGGCAAGGTGGACACCAAGTTGCCCAGAAATTGATGACTAATACTTTTCCATCCCATTCTGAGAGTTTGCGTTGTGCACCCTCCATATCTGGCAGTGTAAATTCAGGTCGATATGAACCAACTTTAGCAACAGTGATTGTTGGTGCTGAAGTCGTTGATGTTGGATCGTTGTTATCAGTGCTTGCTATATCTGAATTTGAATCACAGGCGGATAGTGAAAGTGTTAACAGGCCAGCGAGTAAGAGGTTTTTTTTATTCACGTGTTGGTTTCTCATTTTTTATAATGCTTGTTTGAGGTGATCAGAAAATTCTTCGGCATCTTTGAAGCCGTAGAAATCTTTGCTTTTATTGCGTTGCCCTTGAGGGGTGTAAAACAAAATAGCAGGAGGACCATAGACACCTAATCTTTTTTGTACCGCAGATGTGTCAGGATTTGATGGATCGGTGACATCAACTTGTAGTGCAACAAAGTTGCTCATTAATTTTTTGACAGCAGGGTCTGAAAAAGTGGTCTTTTCTAAGCGTAAACAATCGGTACACCAAGTAGCGAAGAAATCGATCATGACAGGTTTACCCGCTGCTTTGGCATTGGCTAATTCACGATCCAGATCGGCAATGGAGGTAATTTGTGTAAAGATCTCATGACCGGATTTACTTGATGAACCTTCACTCACCATCATCGTGCTGCCGCCTGAGCTAAAGCTACTGAAGTCAACCGGGTGCATGATATCGCGGTTACCTTGAATGCTACCGATAAGCGATAACACACCCCAGACGAGTAACACGGTACCGATACCTTTCCAGAATGAACGCCAACCGCTGGCGGCATCTGGTAGGCTTTGCGTTGCCCCCATGTACACACCCAGTGTAATAAAGAACACACCCCATAGTAGTAATACAGGTACATCGGGTAATACAGTCATAATATGAATCGCAACGGCGATGAGCAATACACCGAAGAAGTATTTAACATTGTCCATCCATGTACCGGCTTTCGGTATTAACGCACCCGCACCAATACCAATGCCGATTAAGATGACACCCATTCCCCAAGACATTGAGAACATAATTAAGCTACCGAGGATAGGGTCGTGTGATTCAATCGCAACTAATAATACCGATAACAAAATGGGTGAGGCACAAGCACCTACAATCATTGATGACAGTATGCCCATCACGAATACGCCAAATAATGAACCACTTTTAAGACCAGAACTTTGTGTTTGCATTCTAGATTGAATTGCGGCGGGCATTTGAATGGTGAACAGCCCAAACATCGAGAGCGAAAGAATAACTAAAACGATACTAACGCCACCGATTAACCAGATATTTTGAAAATGGGCTTGCAGTTGATCGCCAGATTTACCGGCAAAGTACCCTGCAATGGTGTAGATCACGGATGTACCTAACACATAACTTGCCGACAGCATGCCCCCTTTGAATTTTGTAATTTTACCATCGGTGCTTTGACCAACAATGATGCTGGAAAGAATTGGAATCATTGGTAAAACACAAGGCGTAAACGTCAGTCCAAGTCCAACGACAAAGGCAACCAGAATATACCAAAGGTAGCTATTTTCATGTTCACCGTTAGTATTTGTTGTGGAGGCAGAAGGTGCGGGCGTTGTGGTGGTTTTTGTTGCAATGTTGTTGGTTAATGTTAAATCGGTTTTCTTTGTCATCGGCGGATAACAAATACCGGCATCGGCACAGCCTTGGAATTTAGCAGTAAAAGATAGTTTGCCAGCAGCTGGAGCATTATCAACAGGAATCACGATTGAGAGTGAATTCATATAGACTTCAACTTCGCCCTCAGTGCCATCAGGCAGTATGCCTGTGTGCATTTTACCTTTCGGTAAATTCACTTTACCTAGTTGAACGCCAGCGGTATCGGTACTAAATTTGAATTTTTCTTTATATAGGTAGTAACCATCGGCAACAGTCCAGTTTGCGACGATGTTGCCATTTTGATCTAAATTAGCACTGTAACTAAACGCTTGATCGGGGGATAAGAATTCACGTTGTCCGCCACCTAATAAACTATTACTGAGTGAGCTAAGTTTTTGTATGCCACTGTTTGCTTTAGCTGCAGTCGGTAAATTAAGTAAAATAGTGTGTTTGGCAGGGGGGTAGCAAACACCCAAGTCGGCACAGCCTTGTGCGCCAACGGTAATACGCAATGAGGTGGCATCGCCAGTACGAATAAGAGGGACTTTAATGGCCAGTTTGTGGCGGTAGACTTCCAGTTCACCTTCAGTGCCATCAGGACGAATACCAAATTTTTTCTTGCCCGGTGGCAGTGTGATAGGACCGATTTCAATACCGAGTGTTTCGGATTTGAAATTGAATTTATCATTGTACATGTAGTAACCGTCGGCAGCGGTCCATTCAACTTCGACGGTATTGGCATCAATAGCACGGGCATTAACACTGAAAGCCTGATCCGGTGGCAGTAAATCTTCTTCGCTCAAGGCGAAGACTTGAGAAGTGATAAGCAGGCTGAGTATGGCGATCAGTATTTTTTTCATCATTATATTGTCTCTGAAATTCGCTATTTAGATGTTATTTATGGGGTGATACTGTACAGGAATCCCTCAGCCAGTCGAGATAGGCTGGTAATCCAGTCTCTATAGGGACAGCAATTATCTCGGGAAGTTCGTACGGGTGCTCTGCAACAATGTATTGTTGCAGAGCCGGATAAGCACTAGCGGTGGTCTTAATTAGCAGTAATTCTTCGGTTCCCTGCTGACGTTTTCCTTCCCATCGGTAAATGGAGGTCAAATTGGGAATGATATTCACACAAGCGGCCAGTTCAGCATCAATAATAGAGTTGGCCATTGATATCGCCGTTTCATGGTCGGGGCAGGTGCAGTACACCATTAAAAAGGCTTTTGTGTTACTCATAGACCGATAAGATACAAGATATTGTTGCAGAGTGCTTGTAATCAGAATAAACGTCCCTATTTTAAGGGAATGCGTATTTCACAAATAGTGTTGTTGTTGTTTTTGGCAATTCCTCTGATCGAAATTTACTTCCTTATACAAGTTGGTGAGGTCATTGGTGCCATTCCAACGGTACTTATGGTGGTATTTACTGCGGTACTTGGTGCGACGCTGCTACGCGTGCAGGGACTATCGACTTTACGTCGAGTCCAAGCGGCGGCGGCTCGCGGTGAAATACCTGCCTTAGAAATGCTGGAAGGCATGATGTTGTTGGTGGGTGGTGCATTATTACTTACACCGGGATTCTTTACCGATGCGATTGGCTTCATTTGCCTGATTAGCCCATTACGACGAACATTGATTCGATATTGGATTAAGCGTTATGGCGCGAATATTCAAAGCCAGGCGGGGCGACATTCTGCATCGAAAGACCCCAAAACCTTAGATGGCGAATACTGGAAAGAAGACGAATAAAAGATTTTTTGACCCGATCACCCTTGATTTTTCTCATTCCGCCCTTATTATTAGCACTCATTGAAGGAGAGTGCTAACAACACTGTCCGAAATAACATAACTTATTGAATTTATTGAAAATCCTACTAGGAGAAGTGATTAATGAACATTCGTCCTTTACATGACCGCGTTATTGTTCGACGCACGGAAGAAGAAACCACCAGTGCAGGCGGCATTGTTATCCCTGATTCAGCAACTGAAAAACCAGCAATGGGTGAAGTATTGGCCGTTGGTAAGGGCACCACTAATAATAGTGGCGATGTCACACCTCTCGACGTCAAAGTGGGTGACACGGTGATCTTTGGCAAATTTGCTGGTAACGAAGTGAAAGCCGATGGCGAAACACTGCTGGTTATGCGTGAAGAAGACATCATGGGTGTGATTGAAGGCTAAGCCTCATCACAATCATCATAAAACAGAATTTTAAAAGGAATAATCATGACAGCTAAAGACGTAAGATTTGGAGACGAAGCCCGCCAAGGTATGGTTCGCGGCATTAACATACTCGCTAACGCAGTAAAAGTTACATTGGGACCTAAAGGTCGTAACGTCGTTTTAGAAAAAAGTTTCGGCGCACCGACTGTTACTAAAGATGGTGTTTCAGTAGCTAAAGAAATTGAACTGAAAGACAAGTTCGAAAACATGGGCGCACAGATGGTGAAGGAAGTCGCTTCACAAACATCTGATATCGCCGGTGATGGCACCACTACAGCAACCGTTTTGGCTCAAGCGATTGTTCGCGAAGGCATGAAGTCTGTTGCCGCTGGCATGAACCCAATGGATTTGAAACGCGGTATCGATAAAGCCGTTATTGCAGCAGTTGAAGAATTGAAAAAGATTTCTACCCCTTGTGATGACAACAAAGCGATTGCTCAAGT
>CAZIWG010000021.1:0-37320 GCA_964542925.1 uncultured Granulosicoccaceae bacterium
TTTGCTTTGGCAGCAAAGTCAGCAGGGACAGGGTATTTTTTTACACTCATGGATGACTCCCAATATTCTCTTTTTCTATATTTCTATTTTTGTCATTGCGAGCAACGCGCGGCAATCTGTTTAGTATGGTGACAAATATAACAGATTGCTTCGTCGTTTCATTCCTCGCAATGACAGGATTATTTTGATTTTTTATTCAAATCTCATTGATAAATCTATTGCGCGCACGTGTTTAGTTAATTCCCCCGTAGAAATAAAATCTACACCGGTGCCAGCAATATCTTTTACTGTGTCGAGTATGACATTGCCAGAGGCTTCTAATAGCGCTTGTCCATTATTTAAACTTACCGCCTCACGTAGCATAGTAAGGTCGAAATTATCGAGTAATAGAATATCGGCGTTAGCGATAAGTGCCTCACGGAGTTCTGCCATGGTTTCAACTTCGACTTCAATTTTTGCATCATTATTTAATCTGCGAGCAGTTGAGACAGCGTTAGTAATCGAACCGGCAGCGGCAATATGATTTTCTTTAATTAAGTAAGCATCGTAAAGTCCAAGGCGATGATTATGACAACCACCACAAGTAACCGCATATTTTTGCGCGCGACGTAAGCCGGGAATTGTTTTACGGGTATCAAGGATTTTTGTTTTTGTTCCAGCGACAAGTGCAGCATATTGTTTGGCAACGGTAGCAGTGGCTGAAAGGGTTTGTAAAAAATTCAGTGCCGCGCGTTCGCCGCTAAGTAAGGCGCGTGATGGCCCTGTTAGGTTGCAAAGTACTTGATTGGGTTTAACCGTATCGCCATCGATTACCAGCCACTCTATGGATATGGATTCATCGAGTTGTTTAAACACGTTATTAAACCAATCGGCACCGGCGAGTGTTGCGGGTTCACGACTGATGACGGTTGCGCTTGATTGCTGTGATTCAGGAATTAATGTAGCAGTAATATCACCTGATCCAATATCTTCGGTCAGTGCGCGCGCTACGTCATCGTGAATAATGGTTTGTAAAGGAACGTCTGACACTTATTCTAAAATCTCAATCAGTTCTATTTTAAGACGGTTGTCCGTTGGTATTTCGCTCATAAAATGTATTTCCCTGAATTTATTTGAGCAATTATAGCGCAGTTCAACGCGTTTTTTGCTGCGGGGTATCGAAGTACTTATCGCTGAGTTTCTTCACTAATCCCACCAGCAATATTAGGCTAATAAGGTTAGGGGCTGCCATCAAAATATTGGTCATGTCGGCTATATTCCAGACTAAGTTAAGCGGTATCCAAGCACCAACGACAACCAGCACGGTGTAAATAATCCGGTAGGGCATCACGGCGCGTTCACCAAATAAAAATTCGGCACTACGATCACCGTAATAGGACCATGCAATGATGGTGGAAAGGGCAAAAAACATCAGCCCAAAACCAACCACCCATGCACCGAATACACCCAAACCTTGTTCAAAGGCATAAGCGGAGAGTGCTGCACCTGTATAAGCTTCGGGGCGACCTTCTCCCCACGCGCCCATGATGACAATAACTAATGCTGTCATGGTACAGATAACAATGGTATCGATAAAAGGACCGAGCATCGCGACCAAGCCTTCACGAACAGGTTCATTGGTTTTTGCAGAGGCATGGGCAATGGCGGCCGATCCTAAGCCTGCTTCATTTGAGAAAACGCCTCGTGCAACACCATATTGAATCGCTGCGCCAATTGCACCACCACCCGCTGCTTCAGGATTGATTGCCATATTTATAATAGTAAAAAATGCCGCCGGAATTTCAGAAGCATTTAAAAATAAAACAGTCAGTGCTGCACCGCAATAAACTATCGCCATAAACGGCACAATGGTTGAAGCCACTTTGGCAATACGTTTAATCCCGCCAATAATCACAAGGCCCACTAATATCGCTAAACCAATACCAAGTTCGAGACGATAATTGGCAATCTCCGGGTTAATGTAGCGCAAGCCATCAACCACCGAATTGGCTTGTACCATGTTACCAATGCCGAACGAGGCAATCAGTGTAAAAATGGCAAACAACACCCCTAACCACTTTAAGTTAAGTGCACGAGACAAAGTGTACATCGGGCCGCCAGAAACGCTGCCATCTTCATGGATTACTCGGAATTTAACGGCCAATGTGCAAGAAGTAAATTTACTCGCCATACCGACAAACGCGGTGATCCACATCCAGAACACAGCGCCTGGGCCACCGAGTGCAATGGCGGTGGCAACCCCTGCAATATTACCGGTGCCAACCGTTGCCGAGAGTGCGGTTGATAACGCTTGAAAATGACTGACCTCGCCATCATCGTCGGCTTTGTCATATTTCCCTTGAACTAAGTTGATGGCGTGTTTGAAACCGCGAATCTGAATGAAACTTAGGCGCAGTGTGAGATATAAGCCCGTACCGACTAACAATACGATGGATGGAATACCCCACATCGCACTGGCGATAGCACCGGTTGAGGTAGTGAGATCAGCGATAAATTGTTCCATGATACGCTCTGTTTATTATTGTTTGTCGTAGTGTAGCAGATGTGTGTAGACGCTATATTTTTATCATTTATGTTGTTTGTCAATTAATTGTAGGCATAATAGTGAATATCAAAATAACAAAATCTAGGAAAGTGTTATGAAACGGGGAATAGCTTTATTAATTTTGTTGGCATCGTTTGGCATTAATGCGGAGACTAATGTACCTTTAACGTTGGCGTTGAATGAACCTGATCAACTGTTAGCACAACGACAGGCAGCCGTGATGCGGTTGGAAAAACTATTAGAACAAAAAAAGTCAGGTATTAAGCCTGTTGCAGAGATGCCTAAGGTTACTCATGTGACGACTTCCATACAAAAACGGCAGCCAGTAAAAAAGCTTAAAGTAGCTAAGATTGTAAAAAGCAAAAAAGCACAGGCGGCTGAGATTGAACCGGTTAAAAATAAAAAATTAAATGTTGCTGTTGTGGCTTGGGGCGGTGAACTGATTGATGGGCATCATTTTGAACGATTGATGAGTGATCAACGAATGGCTGGATACATGGTCAGAACTATCTCGGAGAGCCTTGATAAGGCGCTTAATACAAAAAATAATTATACCAATGTGATGAGTAGTGAGTGGACTAGCTCAATTATTTATGAAGGTGATAATAATAGCCAGAGCAAGCGAGCTTGTAGTCAATATCAAGTTGAAAAGTTGGTTGTCGTTGCGTTTAGTCGTTATGCAACCAGTGGTGCAGCGGAGGTTATTCTTTTTGACTGTAAAAATGGACAAAAGAAAGCGGATACGTTTGATCTCGATACGACAGTTAATGAACGATATTATATGGAAAAGGATTTTAGTGCGGTATTAAAGAAATTTTATAAAGGTAATATTAGGTTTTTATCTTCGTAGAGTTAGCGTATCACCGCGTTGAGTGAACTCGAGTTCTTTAAGAAAACTCATGCCCAGTAATACTTCATCACCTTGAACGGATGGGTTGATACTAGCACGTATATTTTGTAGCTCAATACCACCAAGATTGACGCGATCCAGCTTGGTTTGGTATGCCGTAATTTTACCGTTAGCTGTATTATATATTTGTCTGATCCCGCGCTTTAACCCCAGTTCTTTTGCCAGACTGTCAGGAATGGATACATCGCTGGCTCCCGTATCCAGCAAAAAGGTTACCGGCTTTCCATTGATACTTCCTGTTGCCACATAGTGACCATAACGGTTTCGTTTTAATACTATTTCTTGTACACCATTAGCGGTATAACGAGCGTTAATTTGTTGATTCGGGTTACGCCGTGACGCTTCATAATCCGTAAACCACCAGAGAAGTAATCCCAGTAGTAGTACCCATGCCAATACCACCATAGATATACCGATGCTACGCGTACTGTCTGATTCCTGTTTATTCATCTTGTTATGTTAACACTGGCTTTACATTGGTGTAAGGTAAGTAAAACACTTGTTAGGAAAAAAATTGGTCCAATTAGTTGGCAATATATTCAGAACCTTGATGGATAGCGTTCGCGATCTATTACCCATAATAATTGTTATTAGCTTTTTTCAACTAGTGATTTTGCAACAACCCATTCCCAACCTAAATAGCATCTTGATTGGTACGTTGCTAGTGGTGATTGGCTTAGCGTTGTTCATCAAGGGATTGCAAATGGCCTTATTCCCGATTGGTGAGAATATTGCCTATGCCTTTGCAAAAAAAGGCAGTACGGTCTGGTTATTAATTTTTGCCTTTGCACTTGGGTTTGGTACGACAATCGCTGAACCTGCATTGATAGCGGTTTCCGCTGAAGCGGCTAAAGTGGCAGCCAGTGCAGCGCTAATTCCTGATATTGCTAGTGAACGTGATAGTTATGCCTATGGTCTTCGTATTACGGTCGCCTTTTCTGTTGGTATAGCGATACTCATTGGCGTAATTCGGATATTAAAAGGTTGGCCGTTACAATATTTGATAATTGGTGGTTATCTCGGGGTTGTCATCATGACGATTTTTGCACCGAAAGAAATTATTGGTATTGCTTATGATTCTGGTGGTGTGACAACCTCAACCGTAACGGTTCCTTTAGTGACTGCATTAGGTGTTGGGCTGGCATCGAGTATTCGTGGTCGTAATCCGATGATAGATGGTTTTGGTTTAATCGCTTTAGCCTCATTAACACCGATGATATTCGTTATGGTATATGGGATGGTAATTCACTAGTGGGCTTGTTTGAACACATTTTTCATACTTTGACGAAGACCTTTTTTGATCTGTTACCGATTATTGCGATTATTTTCTTTTTTCAAATCGTTGTGCTGCGTCAAAAAATATCAAATTTAAAGAATATTTTGTTGGGTCTTTTATATGTGTTACTGGGTTTAGGGTTCTTTTTAGTGGGTTTAGAAGAAGCATTATTTCCACTGGGTAATCTAATGGCAACACAACTAACCGATCCTGCTTTTATTTATGCAGGTGTTGAATCAATCTCAAAAAATGTACATTGGGCCGATTATTTCTGGGTGTACTTGTTTGCAGCAGCGATTGGATTCTCAACCACGATTGCTGAGCCTTCATTAATTGCCGTGGCAATTAAAGCCAATACAGTGTCTGCAGGGGCAATTGGTGTGTGGGGCTTACGTATTGCTGTGGCGATAGGTGTAGCGATAGGGATTTCTTTAGGTACCTTTCGAATTGTGACGGGTACACCATTACACTATTACATTATTGCTGGCTATGTATTGGTTCTTATTCAAACAATGTTTGCACCTAAAATGATTATCCCGCTGGCTTATGATTCGGGTGGGGTGACCACCTCAACCGTTACGGTTCCATTGGTCGCGGCGTTAGGTCTGGGACTGGCGAGCACGGTTCCCGGACGTAGTGCGATCATTGATGGTTTTGGCTTAATTGCCTTTGCGAGTTTATTCCCCATGATTACGGTCATGGCATACGCACAACTAAGTGAATGGCGTTATAAACGCCACGTGAAGAAATTTAATAAACAAGAAAACCAATCATAACTGTTATATTTTAAATAGGAGGGTGAAATTATGCATTTTAAATTGCTAATTGCTCTGGTTGAAGATGAGAAAACTGACAAAGTACTTGATGCAGCACGAGAAGCCGGTGCAACAGGTGCAACAGTTATTAGTCAGGCGCGTGGTGAGGGCATAAAAAAGGCGAAAACATTTTTAGGTCTTAACCTTGAAACGCAACGCGACATGTTGCTGTTCTTGGTTGAAGAACATATGAGCCGGCAGATTCTTGAAAAAATTTCAGAAATTGGTGAGTTTGATCAATGCCCCGGAACGGGGATTGCATTTCAGATTGATGTGGAAGATGCCGTTGGGGTCGCACATCAAATACGCGAATTGACAGAAGTCGTGGAGGAAAAATTATGAGTGATAGAGTGATAATCAGAGTAACTGATGTGATGAAAAATAAGTTTGATCTCATTGATGGTATAACGACAGTTAGTGAAGCATTAGAAAAAATGAAACATGTTGAAAATAAATCATTGATTGTTAATAAACGGCATAATGATGATGAATATGGCATTGTTTTATTAGCCGATATTGCGCGTTATGTATTAGCGAATGATCGCGCGCCAGAGCGGGTTAATATTTATGAAATCATGTCAAAACCAGTGATTACAGTGCATGCCAATATGGATATTCGTTATTGTGCTCGTTTATTTGATCGATTTGGGTTAACCAGAGCCCCCGTGGTTGATGATGGTGGTCAGATAGTGGGGATGGTGAGTTATACCGATATGGTTCTAAAAGGCATGGCTGGACGTAAAGATTAACGGTGTAACATAATGAAAAAAATAGAAGATGGAATATTATTCGGGGCACGACAGCAATACTCACCAAATTGTGATGAGCGTACAGATAATATTTCGCTTCTGATTGTGCACGGGATTAGTCTACCGCCGGGTGAATTTGGAGGGCCGTGGATAGATGCCTTATTTACTAATACCCTTGATCCTGATGAGCATGAATATTTTAAAGAAATAGCGCATTTAAAGGTATCGAGTCATCTTTTAATAAGACGTGATGGCGAGTTGCTGCAGTATGTACCTTTCAATAAACGCGCTTGGCATGCAGGGGAATCGAGTTTTCAAGATAAAAGCTGCTGTAATGACTTTTCGATAGGTATTGAACTGGAAGGTACCGACGATATTGCTTATACCGATGAGCAATATCTGCAATTATCAACAGTCATTGCTAGCATACAAGCGAGTTACCCTGGCATCACTCGTAACAGAATTGTCGGGCACAGTGATGTTTCACCTGGACGTAAAACCGATCCGGGCCATGTATTCGATTGGGTTAAATTACACAAATTGTTATCAGAATAAATGTTGTGGATTATGATGGCATTTGTAGCGATAATAGCTAAATACATCGCATGGTGAGTCCTTTTTTATGAGTTTGATTGCTATTTTAATTAGTTTAATTCTAGAGCGTTCTTTTGGTCACCTGAGAGATTATCGCCAGTTTGGTTGGTTTGACAATTACACAGACAAAATCAAGAAATGGTCAGATGAGCGTAACTGGCAAGGACCTGTTGTGGCATTACTGATTATTGCTGGACCACTATTGTCCGTGGTTGTTGTTAATAATCTGCTGGATGGAGTGATGCTAGGTCTGTTGTCACTTATCTTCACGACGGCAGTTTTGTTTCTTTGCCTTGGCCCCCGCGATATTGAAAACCAAGTCGAAAATTTTCTAACAGCTTGGGAAAATGAAAATGAAGAAGAATCTAAGAATGCAGCGAAAGAATTATTGGGAGAAACACCACCTGAAGCAGTAAGCGAATTACAGCAACAATTAGTAGAGCGAACCTTAATCATTGGCAGTGAGCAAATTTTATCACCGATTATTTGGTTTACGGTATTTGCATTGTTGGGTTCAGGGCCGTTGGGAGTGGTGTTTTATCGCTTATCATGTCATTTACACGAACGCTTTGGGCAACAATCGGATGGTTTTGCAATGGCAGTCAACCGACTCCACGCTATTCTTGGCTGGGTTCCCGCGCATTTGGTGGCATTGCTCTTTGCGATGGCAGGGAGTTTTGTTGATACCATTCATCTTTGGCGAGAACGCCGATCCGAGTGGCAGGATGATTGGCAAAAGGCAGCCTCTTTGGTAGTGATTACCGGTGGCTTAGGTGCATTGCAAATGCCGGTTACCGTCACAGAAGGTGATGTGAGCAGTGAGGATATCCCTCAACACGTTCGGGCAGTAGTGGGTTTAATATTGCGTAGTATTGTTATATTGGTTGTCCTGATCGCATTGATAACATTAACTTTGTTTGGTGCTTAAGAGATAAGGTCATTGCGAATGAGTATTTAAAATATTTTATTTTATATACTTATGTGGCAATCTTTATAAATAGTTTATGTTATTTAGAGATTGCTTTGTCGTGTTACTCCTCGCAATGACGGACTAGTGAAACATTTGATTTAGAATTTCTTTTTGTTATTGGTGTTGTGTTCTTTCAGTACTGATCTGTTTTAATGTAGGTAAATCAATACCGGCTTTATCTGCTAATTCAAGTGCACGAGCTAAACGAGTGGGTGCGCTGCGTCCCATGCAACCATGATTGGGATCACCATCAAATGCTTCGAGCATGCCGGCAATTAATTTTTCTTCATCGACTTGTTCCACATTGGTTAGCCAAGCTTGTAGTTTCAGGACATCGTGGGCAACATCGAGTGCCAGTTGTTGGTGGTTTTCCCATAATTCACTGACGTTTCCGCCTGCTTTAAGCCCCGCAATATTGGTTGTCAGGATATAGACATTTTTTCTAACTAATTCATAGCATAATTCATCGCTATCGGCAGGAATAGTTGTTGGAATATCAATAGCCGTGAGTGCAGCTGCAATTAAATCTGCTTTGGGACCAAAGACAGGTGAAGGAATGAGTACTTTGTAATCTATGCCCTTTTTCTTTTCAAACCAAACTGAAATTACGGTTGGATTAGCAAGATCATGTGCATGCCAATCGCGTGGTAATAATTCATTTTGTAAGAGACCAAGTTTGTCTTGCCAAAGGGTAGGAATTTGTTCGAGCGTGGGGTGTAAATCTGTTTCACCTACAGCCAGCAAAACTAATGCAGGTGATGGTAACTCAGCGGCATAGGTATCTAATGACATTTCACGGGTAACTGGGTAAACCGGATGACCTAAACGTAAAAAACCACGTGCAAAAACACCTGCCATTTCGCCCATACCAATAATAACAACAGGATCTTTCATACCAACCACCTAAATTGAAATAAATTTTACGCAGTATATCGAATTGGATTAGAAAAGGCAGTGTTTAGGCGGGTTCGGAAATTAAATCTGCAAATACAAAGTTGTCACGCTCAACAACTTCACCCGTATTAACGGTAATAGCATGCTTGAACATCGGGCCGTTATGTACACAGCTATGAAACTCTCCATTCTCACCACAAGGGTCAACCTCGTCAGGCAGATCATTAATGAAATTAAGATCAAAGCGTCGTCCTGCAAAACGTGGGGATAATTTTTTCGGATCAATACAGGTAATGGTGGCTTCTAAGCCGCCCTGGATCATTTCTTCTGCGAGGGCGCGAGTGGGTTTCAGCCAAAGCGGAAAGACCGGTGTGATGCCGGTGCCTTTAAGTTGTTTTTCACGATACTGCCGAATATCTTCAAGGTATAAATCACCAAACGCTATGTATTGAATGCTATTTTTTTGCATAATGCTAATAAACTTTTGCATTACGGCTTCGTATTCTTTGTTCGTGCAAGGTGAAGGAATGTTAAGGCAATGCAAGGGCAAACCGGCTGCATCGGCTTGTTGTTGTAAGATTTTTTCTCGTACGCCGTGCATGGCAACGCGTTGATATTTTTGATTGACGGTGGTGACTAAACCGACTAACTCATAGTCAGGATCTTGTTGTAGGGCATAGAGGCTCCATGCGCTATCTTTACCGCTACTCCAACTTAACATAATTTTTTTTGCCATTAGTTGCTGTGCCTCCCTGGCTGCCAAAGTACTTCGCTGCCATTTTCATGGCGTGCTAACACACGGGCAATAACAAAAAGTAAATCTGAAAGACGATTTAAGTAACTAATCACATAGGGTGAAATAGTTTCTTCTCGATTTAAACTCACCGCACGGCGTTCGGCACGGCGACAGACGGTACGAGCCAGATGACATGCCGATGTCGCGTGCCCTCCTGCAGGTAAAATAAATTCTTTAAGCATGGGCAAATCGGCATTTAAGTCATCAAGGATTTCTTCGAGTCGTGTGATATATTCAAGATCAATTTTGCTGTAATTTGGCACACAAAGTTCACTGCCTAAGTCAAATAAATCATGTTGCACACCATCTAGGCAGGTTTTAATTTCATCAGGAAGCGGGTGGGCCAGAATCATGCCAATGATACTATTGAGTTCATCGGTGGTGCCATAGGTTTCAACGCGGAGACTGTCTTTCGCAACACGAGAACCATCACCAAGACCGGTATCACCTTTGTCGCCGGTACGTGTGTAGATCTTTGATAAACGATGTCCCATACGGTGCTCCTTATCTAAAATGAGTATTAGAGTAAGCGATACTCTACAGGTAAAACAAGATCCATTGTTTGTCCATCAAGTAGGGCGATGGCGCTGGATAACAGTTGAACCTTGCCGATACTCTCCATTGCTGCTTTGTCTAGTAAACGATGGCCAGAACTATTTAACAATCGAACACGTGTTAAATGTCCATCGGATTCAATACGTAGGCTAATTTTAACTTCACCCTGCCAGCCACGTTTAATTGCTATTCTTGGGTAATAAAAATGTAAAGCAAAGGCTCGTTCAAGATCGGAATGTAATAAACTGGTGGTACTTTCTGGTAGCGAGTTGGCCGCAGGAGCAGGCGTGACAAGTTTGGCGGCAACAGTTCGTTTTGACGATTTTGCTGGAGTTTGAGTTGTTTTGTTCACTGTTTTTAGGGTTTCAACGGGCTTGGTAACAAGTTCTTTTTTTGTCGTTACGCGGGTTTTCTTAACAGGCACTATTTTTGGTTTGGTTGATTTTGTTTGTTTAGGTGTAGGTAATATTTCTGTAATGCGGTTATTAATATGGCCGCTATCTGTGTGAGTTACTTTAGAATTAGGCGCTTGAATACTGATTCTCATTAATGAACCGGCAACAACGATATTGGTGGGAGAATTAAAATCGATCAGCCCTAGCACCAGCACATGAAGTGCTGCTGATGCCAGAATAAGAAGGCTGATCGTTTTATTCATATTTGATTAGAAACCTTTTGGAGCAAAACGAAGCTCAAGCAACAGGGTACGACCGGGTGTAGTGTAATCATTAACCAGTTCGTATTCCTCATCAAAGATATTTTCTAAACGTGCTTGTAGGCTCCAATCCTTATCGAAAGCATAACCCGTATTTAAGTTGACAGTAGTATAAGACGCTAATGTTACATTACTGGCATCATCACGTTTGCTGGTTGCGAGCATATCTGCACCGATGCGGTAAGGACCTTTGGTGTAGACGACAGAGGCAGTCAGACTACGCTTAGCTCGGCGCAGTAGTAATGTGTCGGTATCTTCATTTCTAGGGTTCTGAAAGATAGCTTCCGCTCTTGCTTGCCAAGGTCCTCTCGTAAATTGGTAACCAAGTTCAATACCTTTAATGCGTGTACGTCCAACGTTGGTAGCAACAAAATTAAATGAACCTGCGGGTACTTGAATAAGGTTAATCAGGTTTTTAATCTTGTTATCAAAAGCACTCACTGAGAAATTATGGTACTTGGTTGGTTGATAACGTAAACCGAGTTCAATATTACGCGATGTTTCTGGTTGAAGGGCGGGATCACCACCAAAACCATAACGGTCATTCCCAGTTGGTGCACGGAAGGCAGTACCAACACCAGCGAGCAGTTTTACTGTCGGTGTTGCTTGAAGGCCATATTCGACATTCCAGGTAGCACGATTACCAAAATCTTCATGATCGGTATTTCGAACAGCCAGTAATAACTGCTGATTACCGTATTTAATATTATCCTGAAGGAAAATCGCATTTACGCTTGTGCGTTCATCGTAACTTGAGAAACCAACCGATGTGGTTTGTTCTGAAGACAAAGAAACACCGGCAGTAACTAAATTGTATTGATTGACTTCAATATCATTTTGCCAATCAAGCACGTTACGAGTAGTTCTTGAATTGTTTGTGCTTTGATTTTGGTCAAGATCATCTTCCATACGACTTAATTTTAAAGTGGTTGACCAAATATCAGTTGGATCCGCTTTGAGTGTTAGCGCAGTCACACTATTGGTGAAATCTTGATCGCGAGTAGCAAGCGAAAAGTTTAAGTACGAGTTGTTACCACGGCTTTGCCAGTGACTCAATTCAATATCAAGACCATTGTTTAGGGTTGTACCAACATAAGTACTAAGGCTGGTGTTGCGGTTACCATTGTCACCGGCTGTACTGCTAATTCGAGCAGGAAAGCCATCCGTATTATTGACGGTAACAGCAAAACCGGCACGGTAATTATCACCAGTGTGTGCCACGTTAGCACTAAATTTACGGGTGCGATTTTCACCCAGTGACATACTGCCGCTGGCATAGGTTCCTTTGGTTTTACCACGACGTGTGATGATATTGATGACACCACCAATCGCTTCCGAACCATAGAGTGTTGAGCGCGGACCTTTTACAATTTCAATGCGTTCAATTTGTTCAGGATTGATGTTTTGTAATGCGGCACCACCAGTTGTACCAGGGTTAAACTTAACACCATCGATCATGATTAACGTATGGTCACTTTCTGTGCCACGTAAAAATAATGACGTTTGTGAACCAGCACCACCGGTTCTAGCAATGTCTAAACCAGCGTGAAAACGTAGTAATTCAGCAACATCAACCGCTTGGTTGCGTTCGATTTCTTCGCGTGTGATAACGATCACAGGCGAAAGAGAGTCATCAACTGTTTGAGCTGTACGCGTCGCAGTCACGATGACAGGATTAAGGGTTTCTTCAGCCGCAGAAACAGGGCTAATAGTTGCCAGCACAAGACCAGCAAGTAGAGATTTATTCAAAGTATTCATTACAACTCCGCATAATCAGACTACGCATACCCGCATAGCCATATTAAAAAAGACAAACACGGAAGGAGTTGGATGAGGCATAGAGATGCCCGCTACCGTCGCCCGCCGCAACATGTCGCTAAGTGCATCGGGCCGGTCTCCGGGCTTACGAGTAATTATCTGGATTTGTCGCCTTCCCATGCGTGAGCACAGTGGCTGGATGACAAACCTTAACTCGATTCACCGTTGCGGGGGCAGCGTCGGAATAAATAGCATTGTTGCTATGGCACCGACTTCCCGTTTCACTCCGTTCATTGAAAAAATGTCAGGAGCACCTGATGCAGGTGGGGCGAGATTAGGGGGATCGTGCTTGGCAGTCAAGCAAAGAATATAATTTTGAGATCAAATCAAAGGCTTAGAGATGAATAAAGTAATTAAGCAGCGGAACCGGTCTTGGCAAATGCCTTTTCTGCAATAGCAGGGCGAGCATAGTGATAGCCCTGACCACATTTAATCCCCATGTGTAGGACGGCTTCGCGTAGGGTTTCATTTTCAATACTTTCAGCAATACTCACAGCACCAAATGACAATGCCAGTGCGTGAATGTGTTCGATAATGGTGTGATCGGCATGGCTATCAAGCATTTTACTGACAAAGTCACCATCAATTTTTAGGTATTCAGGGCGGAATAGACGCAGGTAATTATAAGTCGAGTAGCCTTGACCAAAGTCATCGAGCGCAAGTTTACAGCCAGCGTCGCGCAAGGCTTGAATGTCGCCAAGTAAATTATCGGTGAGATTAATGGTTTCGCGTTCGGTGATTTCGATGGTGACAGGACGACCCGATTCACAGGCAGGTTTAACCAATTTTAGTAGTTCTTTGCCAAAGTTATTGTCATTGAACGAGGTTAGACTGATGTTCATAAATAGCTCAATACCTGCAGGTGCAAGTTCTAAGGCACGGCCGATGACACACAGATCTATTTCGCGCACTAAACCAAGATCTTCGGCAACCATAATGAATTCAGAGGCAGAAAGAAGCGCATCACCACGCTTCATGGTCGCTAATACCTCGTAGGCAATCGGTTCGCCGGTGTTCAAATCAGTAATGGGTTGAAAGGTAGGGATGATGTCGCCGCCTTCTAGTGCATTGCGTAACTCGAAACCACGACTAAAAACTTCCATAATGCCCTGACTAATATCAATGGAGAGTACTTCTATCTTGCCACGATGACGACGTTTAGCTTGGTAGAGTGCCACATCTGCTGCGCCAATTAATGCCTGAATGGAGTTACCGTGGAAAGGGGCGATAGACATGCCGATACTGGCACGGATTTGCAAATGCCCTACGGTTAATCGAACTCGAGATTCATGCAGAGCATCGAGTGCTTGTTGACAAAGTTTTCGAGCTTCATCAATGGATGTTTCAGGAAATAATAGCGCGAATTCGTCACCGGCAAGCCTTGCGACAATATCATCACGACGAATTAAGTGGCGTAAAATTTGCGCCGTTGTTTTGAGCACCTGATCGCCAACAAGGTGTCCATAGGTATCGTTAATGAATTTGAAACCATCGATATCAAGTAGTGCTAAACAAAGTGATTTACCTTCTTCGAGTTCTTGCGGTAGTTTTTTGGCAAGAATTTTTTCAAAGTGACGGCGGTTGTAGAGACCAGTTAATTCGTCAGTAATGGAAATTTTATAAAGTTGCCGGCGATGTCGCTGTAAGGTCTGGGTTAATTCATAGCGTTCACTGATGTCATGAAAGCGCCCCACGACACCGACTAACTTCCCATGATTATTAAATGTTGCATGGGCATCCAGTTCAACACGAATCGGTTTGCTGCCAGCAGAACGTATTTCAACTTCAGCACTGTTAATATCAAGCTTATGAAGTTGTTCTTTTTTGAATAGCTTTCGGTGCTCTAATTCAGGTAAAAAGTCAGAGAAGTATTTACCAAAGGTGTCGGTCGCATTATACCCCGTTAAATGTTGCCAGGCAGGGTTTAGAAAAGAAATAATACCGCGATCATCCAACTCAAACATAGCTTCACGCATGTTATTGACCAGTGAACGTAGTTGTTGCTCGTTAGTCAGTAGCTTGTCTTGTGTGCGCTGTAGATTGTTAATTTGTTCTGCCATGAGGCGGGCACTTTCGGTGAGCGCATTACCCAAATCTTGAATCTCATTATAATTCGTCCGTGGTGTCACAATGTGTTGTTGCCAGTCACCGCGACCAATATGTGAGGCGATTTTAACTAAACGTTTAAGAGGCGTGGTGAAACCAGAAATAACACGGTAAGTAATGGCTGAACTGACCAGTAATAGACCAACCAGAATAAATAAATTATTAATCAATATGCGGGTGAGTTGTTGGCTAATAGGTGCGTTTGAAAGTTTTATTTCCAAGGAACCTTTACTGATATTGTTTTCGTACAAGGCGGATTCAATAACAACATTAGCTTCGTCTTCGGTGATAAAAAATTGTACGAATTTACTTGGAGGCGGTTCATTTTGATCCAAGGAATAGATCAATGTCCCAGGTCGGTTACTGACAAAAACTCCCGCAATGGCGGTATTTTCAATTAAGTTGTCGAGGTATTTCTTTAAACCGTCAGCATCTCTTGCTGTTAGCAATCGTAGAACATTGGGTTCGGCAAGGGTCATTAAATTTCGAGCTAGGTTACGTTGTGATTCGATCTCGGTGCGTGCAGCTTGGGTGACAAGGAAAAATGCAAGCAGTGTTATCGCTAACACTTGAATCAAGGTGAACGCCAATACAAGGCGTCCACGGAGTGTGCTTGGTAATCGAAGCTTCACAATTTCCCCTGTTTTTAGGCTCTTTAATGGCCTGTTATTGGTATTATGGACGTTATCTCTGATAAATCAAAATAAGCGGCTGTCTTAAAGAGATTGCTTCGGTCATGTTATTTCCTCGCAATGACGGTAAAAGTAAACTTGTCATTGCGAGATGCGACAGCATCGCGGCAAGCATAGAACCTAAAAGCTTCATTATGCATACCTCAACCATTTCCAATGGTTCGAGGCAATCTCTTAAATTTAGCAACTCATCAGCGTAAGCTCATTTGTTGCCAGCCCTTTTGTTGCGCATGGGCTCTTAGCGTGTCATCGGCATCAACAGCAATGGGGTAGGTCACTAAATTTAATAGTGGTAGGTCGTTTTGAGAATCAGAATAGAAGTAGCTACCATCGAGGCTGTGTTGGGTGGTTTTTAGCCATTCATTGAGCCGCTCTACCTTGCCATCCTGAAAACAAGGCGTGCCAGTGACCTTACCGGTATAGCGGTTATCGACAATTTCGGGTTCAGTAGCCAGTAAATTTTCGATGCTGTAGGCCGCCGCAATGGGTTCGGTAACAAATCGGTTGGTGGCGGTAATAATGAGTAAAGTATCCCCATCGTTTCGGTGCTTATTAACCAGTTCTTGCGCCTTGGGTAGCAGTAATGGCTGAATAACCTCGTGCATAAATTGACTGTGCCAGTCTTGCAGCGTTGTCATGTCATGTTCAGATAGCGGTTTGAGAGAGAAGCGGAGGAATTCAAAAATATCCAGATTTCCGGCTTTGTAGTTATCATAAAACCGTTGATTTTCAGACTCATACAGGTCTGCATCGACAACGCCTAATTGAACTAAAAATCGACCCCATAGGTAATCACTGTCACCCGCTATCAGGGTATTATCTAAATCAAAAATCGCCAAACTCAAGAGACTTCTCCTTATATATAGTTTCATAGCATAAGAAACCCCGCGCCAAAGGACAATCACTATATTTGTTAATTGATGGTCAACGATAATCGTGTGACAATCATGACAGATGACAGCTTGGGGTAATATTTGTGATAGATGAACAGGGATTCAGAGCCAATGTGGGCATTATCCTGTGCAATCAAGAAAACCGCTTATTGTGGGCGCGCCGCATTGGTCAAAATGCTTGGCAGTTCCCTCAAGGTGGTATCAACGAGAACGAAACGGCAGAGCAAGCACTTTATCGCGAGCTTGATGAAGAAGTTGGCTTACAGCCGCATCATGTTGAAGTGCTTTGCCAAACTAATGATTGGTTACGTTACCACTTACCCTCTCAACTTATTCGCCATGAGAGCAAACCTCTGTGCATCGGTCAGAAACAACGTTGGTTTTTGTTGCGTTTAATTACAGCAGATCATGATGTGCGCTTAGACACACACAGGCAGCCAGAATTTGATCATTGGCGCTGGGTTGATTATTGGCACCCGTTGGAAGAAGTAATTTACTTCAAACGAGATGTCTATGAAATGGCAATGAAAGAATTCGAACACATCTTATTTCCCCGTTAAAAGCCATGCTATAGTGATTTGAATATGGATGATCAGATTACAATTCAATCAGCCGATGCAACAGAATTTTCTTTATCTATTGCTGGTGCAGGAAGTCGTAGTTATGCCTTTTTATTAGACTGGCATATTCGTTTTGTGGTGGCGGCTGCCTGGATATTATTACTTTACCTTTTTCTTAAACTTACCAATGGCACTGAACTGGATTTGTTCACTAATTCTGCCTGGAGTTCTATTACATGGATCCCTGCAGCATTGATTTACTTTTTGTATCATCCGGTTCTTGAAGTGCTCATGCATGGACGAACTCCAGGTAAGCGTATGGCGGGGGTGCGTATTGTGGATATTAATGGACGCACACCAAGTATTGGTGCCTTAGTATTGCGCAATGTTTTTCGTTTACTGGATTCGCTGCCAAGTTTTTATATGCTTGGTCTAACGGCGTGTTTGTTTTCAAAAAATGCAGTACGTATTGGTGATATGGCCGCGGGGACAATTCTGGTTAAAGAACAGCGGGCAACCAATAATGATCTTGAACAACTTAGTTTGCTTGCTATGAACACAAATTATGCACCTGAGCATCTTGAATTATTGAATACATTATTGTCGCGTTGGAAAGATATTGATTCTGCAAAACGTCTTGAGCTTGCGGAAAAAGTACTCAGCAAAATGGGGGTTGAATTACCACCCGCTACGGCAGCACATGTCTATGGCAATAGTTTACACGCTAAGCTTGTTGCCGTGCAGCAAGGTGAAACCACTTGAGTCAGAATGCCTTACAAACGTGGTTGCAAACACGCAGCAGTCATTGGCAGCGTTTAAACCATTTATTATCGGTACAAAAAGATAAAAAGTCACAACCGCTGGATGAAGTGATGGAAATCGTTCAAGAATCACGCGCACTGGCTCGTGACATTTCCTTAGCCCGACGTGTGCTACCCAACAGTAATACTAGTCGTTCACTGGAAGCATTGTTTGCGCGTAGTGATGATGTTATTTATCGACAGCCACAAGCTTTTTGGCATGATTTAAAAACACTTATTGTGCATGAAGTACCTCAGATTATGTCCGAGCTACGCAATGTATTTTTGGCTACGGTAAGTCTGTTTATTTTAACCGCCATTGCGGGTTGGTTGTTGGTTTGGAATTACCCGGAGACAGTGAGTTTGTTTGCCTCAACGGCCATGGTAGATCATGTTCAATCTGGCAAGCTTTGGACAGATGACTTACTGAATGTCACTCCATCATCTGTTTTATCACTTTCCATCATGACGAATAATATTGTGGTGAGTTTATTTGCCTTTGTACTCGGTGCGTTTTATGGCATCGGAACACTTTATATTATTGGTATGAATGGCTTTATGTTAGGCGGTGTATTTGCATTTACTGCCCATTATGATCTTGAAGGGCGTTTATTTAATTTTATTGTGGCACATGGCGTAGTTGAACTTACCGTCATTTGTTTAGCCGGTGCGGCGGGAATTCGACTTGGCGAAGCCATCATTCGCCCTGGTGATCGTTCCCGTGTTGCAGCATTTCAACAGGCCGTTAATCAGGCAGGTAAATTACTTGTGGTTGTTGCCTTATTCTTGGTTGGCGCAGGACTGATTGAAGGCTATGTATCGCCAAATGACTCATACCCATTAGCATCACGTGTTGTAATAGGTTTAGGTTATGGTGTTTTGCTATGGAGTGTATTAACGGGAGCTATCTGGCGTTTTGGTCAACAGCATCAATAAAGCTTATTTAAAATGTGGTTTTAGACTGATATTTATACATCAAAATTGATATTCGGGATATAGTACTACGATCTGAATAGGTGCCTATTGCGATGACATCATATCCAATAACAAGCAAGGTTCGATATATCTTTACTGTACTGCTTGTACAGTTAGTCTTTATTGCTCCTTTAAGTGCGGAAGAGGTTGAAATAAGAATTACCTCTGGTCGTGCGGAACCATTTGTTACCCCTGAGCATAATGGTTTTTATGACTTGATTGTGAAACACATGTTTCAGCGAGTTGGATTAAAAGCAAGCACAATAGTTTTACCGTCTGAACGCTCATTGATTAACGCCAATATTGGCGAGGATGATGGAAATATCGCCAGAATTAAAGGCATAGAAAAAAAATACAAAAATCTTATTATAGTTCCTGAACCGGTGATTGATTTTGATTTTGTTGCTTTTACCAAAGATAAAAACATCAAAGTTAGAAATTGGCAAAGTTTAAAACCTTATAATGTAACATTTATTAATGGCTGGAAATTGTTTGAGAAAAAAGTTAAGTATTATAAATCACTGGTAAAGACCAGAGACTCAACACAGTTGTTTCAGTTACTTGAAAATGACCGCGTTGATATTGCCTTGTATGATTTATGGAGTGGGTTGTGGCTTATTAAACAAAAGTCAGGCACATTAGATTATTTAAAACCGCCTTTTGCTACCTTTACACTGTACTTGTATGTAAATAAGAAACATAAAAAAATTGTTCCTTTATTGGCACAAGCCTTAAAAGAGATGAAGCAAGATGGCACTTATCAACGTATTTATGATGAAACGCTCAATACGTTATTAAATAAAATATAATAAATTAAGTTTTACATAAGAATAAAAATGAAAAGTAAAATAGCAAAAAAACTAATATTCTATATAGTCGTTTTTAGTTCGGCAATTACACTTATTCTTACGTCATTCCAATTATATAACGACTTTAATTACGACGTTAGAAATATAAGCAACAAACTTCAACAAATAGAAATAAGTTACACACAAAGTGTTACCAATGCCGCATGGTTATCAGACCGTGCACAACTTAAAAGTATCTTAGATGGTATTACTGAATTGCCGGATATTGTTTATTCTGAAGTCATGTTTAATGGTAGCGAAAAGGTAAGTAGTGGCTATGCTGATTTGGATGATGATATTTCAAAGAAGATTGATTTAAATTATTCATATAATAATAAAAATATTAATATCGGAAGTTTTACAACAGTTGCCTCATTAGCAGGTGTTTATAATCGTCTTTTGGACAGGTTGTGGATGATTTTGTTATCAAACGCTTTGAAGACAACAGTTGTCGCAATATTTATTTATCTTATTTTTAACCGGTTAGTCACAACGCATTTAGAAAATATATCGGAATTCGTTAAAAAGGATGAACTCGATGCACTCAATAAACCATTGGTGTTGAGACGAGGTCATGTTGATGCAGATGAATTCCAAACAGTTGTTTCTGCTATTAATGATTTGAGATTGCGACTTCATCACCGTATAGAAGAGTTGGATCAGAAGAAACAGCACTTGGCATTAACGTTAAATAGTATTGGCGATGCTGTTATCACGACGGATGCTATGGGAAACGTTATCAACATGAATCCTGTGGCAGAACAATTAACAGGTTGGACGGAGGCGGAAGCATACAAAAAATATCTTAAAACAATTTTCCCTATTATTGATGCATCAACACGTGAATCGATTGATAACCCTGTCGATAAGGTACTGGCTACTGGAGAAACGGTTTATTTAAGTAACCATACAACATTGATTGCAAAAGATGGCAAGGAAAGCCAAATAGCTGATTCTGCTGCACCTATTCGAGATCATAAGGGAAATATTTTAGGTATGGTGCTGGTGTTTAATGATGTCACTGAGCAATATCAGTTACGCCAATTAGCAGCAAAAAACAAGCGCGATCTACAAGCCATACTAGATAATTCTCCCGCAGTTATTTATACGAAAGATATTGACGGTCGTTATTCTTTTATTAACCGTCAGTTTGAGGATGTTTTTAGCTTAAAGCATGATGATATTATTGGTAAGACCGACCATGAAATATTTTCTGATGATATTGCGGATGTATTTAGACGTAACGATCTTGATGTAATAGAAGCAGGGAAAACAATTGAGTCAGAGGAAATCGCACCATATCAGGATGGCTTGCATACCTATATATCTAATAAATTTCCGCTATTAGATGATGATGGTAATATTTATGCTGTGTGCGGAATCTCAACAGACATAACAGAAAGGATAAGACAAAACGAACAGTTAAAGCATGCACAAAGAATGGATGCCTTAGGCAAACTTACGGGTGGTATTGCTCATGACTATAATAATATGTTGGCAATTATATTAGGCTATGTTGATTTGTTAAAACAAGAGCTAAAAGGGCAAGAGGTGACAACCGGTTACGCTTATGAAATTCGCCATGCTGCTGAACGTGGTGCAAAATTAACTAAAAAATTATTGAATTTTTCACGTTTTAAAGCAAGCCATTCTCAAGTGGTCAATATTAACAACACTTTGCATGATGAAAAAGATATGTTGCAAAAAATATTAACGTCGAGAATACAGTTATCACTCAATTTGGCAGATAACCTATGGACTAATTGGTTAGATGATTCTGAGCTGGAAGATACGCTGATTAATATTTGCATTAATGCGATGCATGCCATTGAGAGTAACGGAAAATTATCGATCTCAACAGAAAATATTACAATAGATGAAAAACAGTCACAACAGCTGGATATGGCGCAGGGTGAATATGTTCGGCTGTCTATTGCCGATACGGGTTGCGGTATGGATAGCCAAACGATGGAGAGGATCTTTGACCCGTTTTATAGCACCAAAGGAGAGTATGGTACGGGGTTAGGTTTGAGTCAGGTGTATGGTTTTATTGAGCGTAGCCACGGTGTTATCAAAGTAAATTCTGAAGTTGATAAAGGTACTGAGTTTATACTTTATTTCCCAAGACATCAGCGCGATGTTAATGATGAAGTTGCATCGAAGTCTATGGACCCCTCGGATATTCGAGGGAATGAAACAATCCTTGTTGTTGATGATGAACCTGTTTTATTGCGATTAGCCTCAATGGTGCTCACTACGCAAGGGTATAAAGTAGTGACCGCGGAGAGCGCAACTGATGCAATATCAATGTTAGAACAACAGTCGGTGGACTTAATGATTACTGATATTATCATGCCAGATATGAACGGATATGAATTGGCTGCCACGGTGAAAGAAAAATACCCGGGAATTAAGATCCAAATTGCGAGTGGTTATACCGATAACCGAAGCATTGGTGTTGTTGATAAAGCGCTGCAAAAATCATTATTAACAAAACCGTATGATATTGAGACATTATTGACAAGAGTACGCCAATTACTAGATCAGGCGTAGTCTAAACACTACGCCGTTTACGTAAGTCTTCATAGTAATGTAATAACTTTTTATCTAGATACTCAGGGAAAGTAGTTAGTACGTGTGCGCCAAGTCGACGTAGTTGTATAACCGTTTTATGCTGAGCATGCGTTGATTGGCTGGCAGCAAAGGCATAATGTGGATCAAGCCACTGTGTCGCTATATTTGAATATAACGCCTCAATTTCACGATCATTAATGCCCGCGAGTAACGGTAAATGTTTGGGGGTGAGTAGCTGTGTAGCGCGGAGTAATTGTTGTGCGGCAGTATTTTCGTCAATATCACCAAACATAATCACTAAGCTTCGTTGTCGGACTAATTCTCGAACACGTAAGGCAGCATCCAGCGGGTTAGATTCACATTGAATTGTTTTTAATAATTCAAGCTGTTGTCGAATCTTTTGCAATGCTGTGATGCCACGCGACGGAGGCAGTGCAACCAAGACTTTGTCTGCATAAATAACTAGACCTACGTGGTCACCATTGATAGTCGCTTTTTCAGCTAATCTTGCTGCACTATTTGCATAGTGATGTAAGCGGGTTAGGTTGTCTGCTTGTAGCCCACTGGTTCTTCCCACATCAATGCATAACATTAACTCAAGATGTTGTTCTTCAGTAAACAAGCGTACGGTGCGTTTACCGCTACGAGCAGTTGCTTTCCAATCTATTGAACGAAGTGGATCACCTTGTTGATACTCACGTAAACCTAATAGCTCATGTCCGCTGCCAGTGCTGCGTTGATTTATATCACCTTGTTGTTGAGTACCACTACGCCGTTCATCAGTGTGTAAATGGTCAGGTTGTACTTGTAAATGTTGGTTTAACTCAATACAACGATTCCACCATGCTAATCGCAATCGACCAAGACTGCGTGTATAGAGGCGTTGCAAATTTATTTTTCCAAGGCATTGAGGAGTAATCATAATGGTTTGTTTGCTTAACTCCTCGCCAGCAATATTCCATTGTGATATTTCACGTTTGACAAGTAAGTTATTTGGAAAGTCAGGCATTGTTTCTAGTTCAATAGGACGGTGAGACGGGTTATCAACAACTAGAGTGATAGCTAAGGGCTTACCGAGTGCCGCGTGTTGATCGGTAATTAATTGAACACGGTGAGTGGATAGTTTTGCTAACAGTGCTTCATAAATAAGCGCAAGAATCCATACGGCAGCAGGATAGCGCCACAAATGAGTCAGTGTATCGCCGGCCCATTGACCGATAATGCCAAGTAGCACAATAAAAAAAAGAATAACGTAGCTGCGGGAGGCTAAATTCATATTTTAATCACGCGGTACATCGACTTGATTTAAAATATCATCAACAAGTAGATGGTGTTGTTGCCCTTCTAACATGGCATCGGCTGAGAGAATAAGCCGGTGTGCCATTACCGCATTGGCGACTTGTTTCACATCATCAGGTGTCACAAAGTCACTGCCATGCAGTGCCGCTTCAACGCGTGCTGCGCGCATTAATGCAAGAGCACCTCGGCTGGATAAACCAAGATTAATATGGCTATGTACACGGCTGGCACTGGCGATGTCGCTCACGTAACGATACATCGCATCCGACACAGTCATTGCAGATGTTTGTTCGCGTGCTTGTTCTAATAAACCGTCAGGTAAGGGATCTACATCAAGATCTTGTGTATGTGTATTGCCTGGAGAGTCATAGGCGCGAAGAATTTGCTGTTCTTTGTCGCTGTCTGGGTATTGCATCTGTAGTTGCAGCATAAAGCGATCGAGTTGTGACTCAGGTAAAGGATAAGTGCCTTCAAACTCATGTGGATTTTGTGTCGCAATGACAAAGAAATCATCGGATAGTGGATGTGTCTCGCGATCAATGGTGATGCGGTATTCCTCCATTGCTTGTAATAAAGCAGACTGAGTTTTAGGGCCGGTTCGATTTATTTCATCGACCAGAACTACATCACTGAACAAAGGGCCAGGCATAAACGTAAATGCATTCTCTGCCATATTAAAAACGTTAACCCCTGTCATATCAGAGGGCATCATGTCAGCGGTACATTGAATGCGATTAAAAACACCACCTAATTGACGCGCTAAGGTTTTAGCAAGTAAGGTTTTGCCTAAACCTGGCACACCTTGTAATAAAACATGTCCCTTAGCAACCAGCGCGAGACAGAGTTCGTGAATGATGGTTTCGGCACCGAAAACAATCTTGCCGGTATGTTCTTGTAAGGTTGTTTCAAATTGTTCTGCAGGGGTCGTCATAACAAAGATTTCCTTGTGTCACGTAACTGATTATGAAGTGTAATAAGATTTTGTTTCTTGTTCTGCTGTGCATCAGTATAGCGAGTCTGAAGTGAAACAAGTTGTTGTTTGTTTACACGTGGTGCTTCATCCAAAATTTCCCACACCGGTTCGCTATTCATCGGTAAACCATATTGTTGACGAACTTCGTTAAAAAATGCACTTAAAAGCCCCAACGCGGTGGTTGCATTACTCAACCGACGAGCAAACAAACCTCCTATTGCACGAATAAAGTCAGCCGCATGTGCTTGGCGTGGAACGGTTAATGGCGGTGCGAGGCGGTTACTGTGACCGATTAAATACAGCAACCAGAAGCCCAATAAGAACCACAAGGTATTATGTAAGCGTGGATCACTATAAAAAGCATCTGAATCATAAAGTTCAGTGAGCCCTTGGTGCATGTCATCGAACAGCACGTAAGCATTTTCAGCTAAGTGTTGTTGTAACAAGGTATCAAACAAACGCGCATTGTCGGCTTTGGGCAGCCATTGGTTGCTAAATAAATCGGCGTAACGACTGACGATAATATTGCCAGAGCCTATGCGTACTTGCCACATAGCCGCAGATTGTTTATTTTCAGATTCAGTGAGTAATACTCGACTACCTCGTGCGTATTCACGAGGGTTTAAAATCCATTCAATCTCTTGTACATGCCGTTGTTTAACTGAAACGGATTTAATGGCAGGATTATTAATCCCTGTTGGAATAAGTGAACCTTCAGCCACTTCTTTGGTTTTCATCGCTTTATATAATGAAGTAGCGGTATCATCATCTTGTTTGTTTTCTTCATTCGTTATCTGTTCTAGGTTAGCTGAGAGATTAAAACCGAACGCGTTAAGTAGAGGATAACTAGGATATAAAATATTGGTAAAAGAATTGACTGCCCATGCAGGTACATCACTGTGAGCAGCAAGAATAACCGCCGTATTGCCCTGTGCTATCCATTGGCGTAAATTTGCTAATTCTTCTTTTCTTGCTTTGATTTTTAACGGTAAGCTGATAACGAGTAAATTACCGCTGTCAGGGATCTCCGCTAGACTGGCAATATCATCATAACGTTGGCGCAATGAATATTGAGGGATCATACTTTTTTCTAGCCATTCAGAAAGTAGCGCAAGACCATGTTGATCGCGGTCGATGGTTAATGGGTGAGAGGCGTAATCAGGTTGCGCAGGAGGCGCGAGTAAAGCAACCACGATATAAAGCGCGAATAAGCCACCCAGCAAGGTAATAAGGCGATCTTTCATGCAGATATCGCCTTTTCTGTTTCTAGCATGTTCTTGGTAATAAGGAACAGTTGTTTCAGTTCTTCAGCACTGAGCGGATGCTTGCCATAAATATCTTGTTCAGCGGTATTGATGACTTTATTAAACTTAAAGGCTTTATTGGCATCATATTTTTTAAGTGCTTGATAGAACTCTCGGTTAGTAAAACTATTATTGTTAGGTAGCCATTCGCGGTTAATACACTGTTGAATAAGATATTGCAGAAGTGCACTAGTCTTTTGGTTAAGCGGTAAATGTTGAATTTGATCCCAGCTAAGTTTTTGAAGTTGATGTATTGGAGGGAGCAAATCCGTTTTAATGGAATTATAGTCACGATCTTTAAAGCGTTTGTAATGACGAAATTCATTAGCAACAATAATAATAGCGAATATAATAATCAGCCCAATAGAACCATATAAGAGGCTATTGTATAGCCAGTCTGGAATAGAAAAACCATCGAGAAGTTTTAATAACCAATCGATATTGGCATCTTCATCTGAATTGCTATATTTTTCTTTTAGCCATTGTTTGAATAATTGCCACCAACCTGGTTCTTTGGCTTTTGTTGAATTAAAATCGAAATGTTTGGCAATTTTATTAACTAAGCTAATATCTGTGCGTGTTGAAGTGGGTATTGTGTAGGATTGTTGTCGCAGTACTTGTTCATCAATAAGACGATTTAAACTTGTTTTGCTTTCAAGTGGTGGTTGAATAAAGTCGTTGTGGTTACGTGTAGCCAGAAATATGGATAAATCAGGACAAATCTCAAGCAGATCAATTTTTTTATTCAGCGAAGGAGAATCTTGTTCTGCAAACTGCAGTTCAATACAATCATTTAATAAGTTATTGAATTTTTTTTCATCGGCGTTTATCTTGCCAAAGGCATGACTCGATAGCAGCAACAATAGGCAGTATACAAAAATCCGTTTTAGCATTACTCCATCTCGTTAAGTCGAGCCTCAATATCTACAGCTTCATGGCGTATTTTAAGGTCATGGAATAAGGTAATTAACATTGAAAAAGCCAATGGTCCAAGGATTGTGCCAATGACGGCACCGATAACATCCAACCAAAAAGCATAATCAGTGACATCTTCAGGTGGGTTCACAGCCATACTGATACCAAAACCAATTCCAATGACCGAATAGATAATACTGTAAACAACCATCACCACTGAAACGATAAGAAAACTGCGCCACCAGTTTTGCTTAACTAATTCCATACTGCGTTTTAGTGCATCCATTGGGCCATAGGACTCAGTGACCATTGCGACGGGAAACAGCATTAGATAAATAGCCATGGCAATACCGGGAATGATGAGGAGTATCATGCCAACCACTAATATAAGCGCGTTTAAAATAGTGGCTAACAGCATAGGCAAAAATATTTTTAAGCCTAGCTGGAAAGATTCACTAGTGCTGGTTGATGTGTCATGCGCAAAATTATTTATGCGATGGATAATGACAATTTGAAAAATGAGATAGAATAATAATATGCCAATAATAAGGCTGATTGCGCCAAACATATCTTCAGCGGCAAGACCTTCTTGAAATGCGCCTGCACCATAGACAAGTGTATTGATAAGCCACATTGAATTCATGATAAGGGAAATAAAAAAGATCTGTTTAAAGGATTTAAAATAAAGTTTAAATCCTGTATCCAGTGTTTCACCAATGGTTTGCGGTTGGGTCGGTAGCGTGAACATCAGAACGTCCCTTTCGTTTTTTTATTGAGTATAGCGTATTTTTGCCATACGGAAAGCCATCAATGAGATTTAAAGATGTTTAATAAAAATCTTTGAATTACGCTGGTAATTATACAAAGAACGCCGTTTCCCCGGTAATGTTTTAATATCGGTAGGCTTAAAGCCTCTTTCCCTAAACCAGTGTGCGGTATGGGTGGTAAGAACAAATAATTGCTCGCCGCACATTGAGATGGCTTGCTGTTCAATCCATTTAAGCAGGTGATCGCCACGACCTTCTTTTTGGTAATCAGGATGAACAGCCAAGCAGGCGAGTTCGATCATGGTTTTTTTATTGGTGGGGTACAACGCAGCACAGGCGATGATCATGCCATCACGCTCGACCACAGAGAATTGTTGGATCTCAGTTTCAAGATGTTCGCGCGAACGTTTAACCAAGGTACCATTTTCTTCAAGCGGGCTAATTAGCTCAATAATGCCACCGACATCATTAATATTGGCTTGTCTCATGCCTTCGTAAATATCATCGGTAATTAAGCTGCCGACACCATCACGGGTGAATAGCTCAAGCAGTAAACCACCATCAATATCGCGATCAATCAAATGCGCACGCTGCACGCCATGCCGACAAGCATGAATAGCATTTTGCATGTCGCGGCTAAAGATTTCATCGGGTTTGTTTTGTTTGCTTAGAAATGTTTCCGCTTCACTGACCGAGAATTGGCGCAAGAATTTTTTGCGCGCAGCTTTGGTGCCATAAGGTTCCGTTAAATAAATCAGTTTATCGGCTTGTAATTGTACGGCGGCTGAACAGGCCACATCATTGACACTGAGGTTAAAAATTTCACCGGTGGGTGAGTAACCTAAGGGTGACAATAAGACAATGGAATTGTGGGCATGTTGTTGCTCAATACCATCGACATCAATACGCCGTACCTTGCCGGTATGTTGGAAATCAATGCCATCATGAATACCGAGTGGTTGAGCCGTTACAAAATTCCCCGAGGCAACCCGTATCCGCGCGCCGGCCATCGGTGAGTTGGCTAAACCCATTGAGAGTAGTGCTTCAATTTCGACCCGCACACTGGCAATGGCCTGCTTCACACAGGGGAGAGCTTGGTCATTGGTGATACGCAAGTGATTAATATAATCAATCTTGGCATTGGCTTCTTTTAGCCGTTGTTCAATTTGTGGGCGTGCGCCATGCACCAAGACCAGCTTAATGCCGAGGCTGTTTAACAAAGCCAGATCATGCACTAAATGTGCAAAACTTTCGCCAGCGACCACATCACCGCCAAACGCTACCACGAACATGCGACCCCGAAAGGCATGTATATAAGGTGATGATTGGCGGAACCAGTCAACAAATTGTGGGTGTTGCGGGGTCTTACTCACGTCGTTACTCCTTAATTAGGGAGGATTATAGCTTTAATTAAATCAACTTGCCGCAGTTTGCTCACCTGATTTATCAACAAACCCAGATAACCATTAAGTCGTATCTTGGGTTAAAAACGCATGATGTTAACAATTTGTGACAATCCGGATAATAAAATCAATGAGTTACGTTTTTCAGAATTAAAGATGTTGATACATAGGCCGATATTCTTACTAAGTCCGCAAGAAATACATCCCGTGGGTAGGAGGTTCGCAATGCGTAAGACAAAGGATCTATTGGTAAAATCACAAACGGTTGATTGGAAAAATACGCGATCAATTCTTTCTTTTGTATTGTTGTTAGCCAGTTTAATTATCGCCGGCAGTGTTGATGCTGCCATGATATCAACGGCAAGCAAAGGTTCTACAACAACACCATCATCACAACTGCTTCTAAAGCAGATGTTAAAACATGCCTTGTTTTCTTATACAACCGCTGACTATGGTACAGCTTACACGCGTTTAAGTAGTTTGGCATTACAAGACATTGCCGATGCGCAATATTATTTGGCAACCCTCTATGATGATGGTCGTGGTATCGAAGCAAACTCCGCTATGGCGGCTTATTGGTATCGGCGTGCTGCGAAACGTGGGCATGTGAATGCACAATATAATATTGGTGTCGCACATGCGAATGGCGATGGTGTCAAAAAGAATATGGTGGATGCGGTGCGTTGGTGGCGTGTTGCGGCAGTATCAGGCAGCGTTAATGCACAATTTAATTTAGGCATTATGTATTTAAAAGGCGAAGGGATTAGGCGTGATGCTACCGAAGCCGTGCATTGGTGGAATAAGGCAGCACAGCAAGGGGATGCTGCTGCACAATATAATCTCGGTGCCTTATACGCGAATGGTCAAGGTGTTTCTCAAAATGTAAACACCGCATTAAACTGGTGGAAGCGTGCCGCAGAGCAGGGGTTTGAACAAGCGATTGTTGCCTTGCGTGATTTTAATTCAACTAAGCACTAAGACAATTTATTTTAGTCAGCAGGAACGGTTTTATCGGCTGCCCATTGTCGTAACTGATTAATTTTTTCAGCCATCACCACAGACAAAGGTTTGGTGGTTTCGATTTCATGCAATAAATGTTGGGTGCCTAGGTCTTCAGAAACCGCATGAGCAGAATATAAACTTGCCACCACCGCTTGTTCAATTTCCGCACCGGAAAACCCCTCACTGGCACTGACTAAAATACTTAGATCAAACGTTTTAGGATTAAGTTCTCGTTTTTCTAAATGAATGCGAAAAATTGTCCAACGCACATCGGGCTTGGGTAAATCAACAAAGAATATTTCATCAAAGCGACCTTTACGGACCAGTTCAGGAGGCAAACGTTCGATATCGTTCGCCGTTGCCACTATAAAAACGGCGGCTTTCTTTTCAGACATCCATGTAAGCAAAGTGCCGAGCATTCTGCGTGAAGTACCTCCATCATTGTCACCAACGGCAATACCTTTTTCGATTTCATCCATCCACAATACACAGGGAGCCATGACTTCGGCTGTTTTTAACGACTCACGTAAATTACGCTCACTTTCACCATGAAACTTATTATATAGCGCACCAAAATCAAGCCGTAACAGGGGAACATTCCAAATCCCGGCAATCGCCCGTGCGGCAAGACTTTTACCGCAGCCTTGTACGCCGAGCAACAGTGTGCCTTTGGGGGTGTCTAACCCCTTATTTTCTATTTCACCATGAAAAATACTGCGACGTTGTTTAAGCCAGTCGTTAAGATTACTTAACCCTCCGACGTCAGCAAAACTGGCAGTGTCATATTCAAATGCAAGCACACCTTCGTTATTGAGTAAGTCATATTTAGCTTGCATGACGTTAGGTAAATCGCTTGTTGTTAACGCACCATCATCATAAATAGCATTGCGTGTTAAACGTTGCGCATCACGCAAGGTGAGCCCTGCAAGATTATTTACCATGGCATCGAGTGTTTTACGATCTGTGTGAACCTTTTTGCCGTTATTCTTTTTTGCCCATTCGTTTGCTGTATCACGAATTAATTTTTCTAGCTCACTGTCATCAGGCATTGAAAGTTCAAATTGTGCGCTGAACTTTTGTAATTCAGCAGGGATGTTAATTTCATGACTAATTAGCACAATGTGCGCACCTGTTTCATGGTGGCTTAAGGCAATATCTTTAAGTAAACGAATATGCATGGCTTCATCAAGATAGGGGTGAAAATCGGCAAGTACATAAATGGCATTTTGTTCGGCTGCCTTGATGTGCCGCAGTACATCGGTTGGCTGTGAGTTATGACGTTGTGGTTCAAGATCGATATCAATGCGCTCAAGCCCTTCGGTAATCGTCCATTTAAAAAGAGGCTTGGCAAGTGTGATGGTTTGTTGGGTAAGCAGTGCTAATACCCGTCGTTCTTCATGGGATTCGATCACAATAATAGGGATATGTGATTTAAGAATTAACGCAAGGTCATGATTATTTTGCATGGTTTTATTATTCATTTTTGTTTGTTTGAGTTTAGCTCGTTGCGAGGTTGACAGGAAGTTCACCTACAAAAAATATGTTATCATTAGAATAGAGCCAGTCTATTGTTGACTAAACTAATCAGGAATTATAGTCTCAAGCTACATAAGTAACGGTCGTAAATCGGAGTAGGGAATGAAGATTTCGTCGAAAGCGCGTTATGCTATTGAATCTATGTTACAGCTTGCGTTGCAAGTTGATGGCAAACCTTTAACCTTGGCTGACTTAACCGAGCAGCAAGGCATTTCTTCTTCGTATCTTGAGCAGTTATTAGCAAGCCTGAGGGACAGTGGCTTGGTCGTGGGTGTTCGCGGTCCGGGTGGTGGTTATCGCATTGCCTCTGATCTGGCTGAGATCAGTATCGTGGATATTTTAATGGCGGTACACGAAAGGCATTTGAAACGACCTAAAAAGTCTGGTTATGGCATGAGTGTTTATAACGATATGTGGTGGGACTTAAGCGAAACCATTCAAGATTTCTTATCACACATTAGTTTGGCTGATCTCATGGACAGAGAAGACGTACAAACATATTTACATCGTGAGCGTTTATTTAAAGATGTGTCAGTTTCAGACGTAGAGACAGATAAACAACGCAAACGCGCCTAAAAGTTATTTGTTTTGTGACACAGTTCGCAGCATGCTCGCGACACTGTGAACGAGTTCATGTTTTCTATTCAATTTGATTGCTAGAGTTGTTTCACCGTTACACAAAAGACGGGTTAAGGAGGCAACATGGCACAAGTCGTAGAACAACTATTTAATGAAATGAGTGCTAATGAACGATTTGAAGAATCAATTCGTAATGAAATAAATTATTTTAGTTGTTGTCTTGATGAGATTCGTCTCAGTGACAGCATGGAACACAAAGCACTGACACCGATTTATGAAAGTTTATTAGCACACCGCCGTCGTCAATTAGAGCGTGTAACGGCTCATCAAGCATAAGTCTTATCCTAACTCTATTTACTGCTTGTGATTCTGCATGGCGTCTGAAAAGGCGCCTTTTTTTATAGCGGAGAGATTTGGCCGCGTAAATAAATAAGCGTACCGAGTGCGAATAAAGAAATAAACCAAAAAATAATATAACTGGTAATGGATTGACGTGCCCGTTGTTGGTCCAGCCAGGTTCTTGGCTTAATACCGAGAAACAGGAAACCAAGTTTTGCCGCCAAGTTTACGCTGACAATATTCACGGCTAACAATAACCCCGCACCCATCGCTAAATCATAATGACCGCTACCAAGCATAAAGCCTAGCGTAGCAGTGGGCGGCAACAAAGCAACGGCAACCATTACGCCGACGAGCACGCTGGATAAGCCCGTTGTCATGGACAGCACGGCAGCTGCACCCGAGGCGAGGGCTAAGGCAATCGACTCTAGCCCAACATTAGTACGCGATAATAATTCTTGGCTACTAACCTCATAAGGCCACCACCAACCCAGTAACACACAAAGCAATAGTGCAAATGTCATGCCGGCTAAATTGGTTTTAAGCGCTTGCCAAATAAGTTGGTTATCACCCAGGGCCCCACCGAGTGCCAGCGCAATATTGGGGCCAAGAAAGGGTGCAATCACCATTGCGCCAATCACTACGGCAACATTATTTTCCAGTAAGCCCACCATCACCACAATGGTAGAAAGAAAAACTAATATTAGGAATCGGCCATCAAGACGGCTGCTATACTCAACAGAGTTATATAATTCTTCACGACTTAAAGCGGTTTTACGCTTAGCTTTATCTTCTTCGTCATTTTCTTCTTCGCGAGGCAGGCTGACTTCAACAGGCGTCACAATAATACGAGCATTGCCACTGGTACTGAGTACGGACTGCAGCGCATCTAAAACGGCTTGACGTGAATCAGGACTGACTAATAGTCGTACTGCGCAGCGGCCATCTTCTGCTACGGTGCTTTGCCAGTGGTCGATCACACCTTGCTGTTCAACAATACCCAGAATGGTATCGAGGTGTCCGTTGTCGGCAATGACTTCGATGATTTTCATGTTAAATAAAATTTATTGCGGCCGCACAAAAATTAGCACGACCGACAATAAAAAAGTTTATTCGAATGCACAGCCTGGCTTTGCGCCAAAGACCTTTTTCAAAATAGTTGCCAAAGGGCAGAAGCGGGTAAAACTAGCTTGTAATAAGTTGGCGCCAACAAACACCGTCAGCCACATCCAATTTGGGTTGTGGTAATGGGTTAAAGCAACGCTAATTAAAATAACCGTGCCGGCAAAGGCCATAACAATGCGATCGATACTCATGCTGATATCCTCAAAATATATGTAATATAGGGTGATGACAGACGCACTAAATCAGGCAATAAAACGCACTATAAAAAAGCGCATTGTGGTCATTTCTGCTATCCTTTGCCGCCTGTATTCATGGTGGTCACATGCATTTTGCCTGAGAAGGTAGGTATTGCATAGCTTACTAGTGAATTTAAACGCTAAGAACCGAAAATATTGAATTAAATCAGGTGGGTACCCGCCCCCGGAGTGAAATATGAGCAACAAACTAAACAAATACAGTTCCCGCATCACTGAGCCTAAATCACAAGGAGCATCCCAAGCGATGCTGATCGGCACGGGGCTAACCACTGCCGATATGGCAAAACCTGAAATCGGCATTGCTAGCGTTTGGTGGGAAGGTAACACCTGCAATATGCATTTGAATGATCTTGCCGCCGTGGTGAAAAAAGGCGTGGTTGAAGCCGACATGGTGGGTATGCGTTTTAATACTATTGGCGTGTCTGACGGTATCTCAATGGGTACATCAGGCATGGGTTACTCATTACAGTCACGTGAAATTATTGCTGATTCTATTGAGACCGTGATGGGTGGTCAATGGTACGACGGCTTAGTGGCTATTCCCGGTTGTGATAAAAACATGCCCGGTGCCTTGATTGCCATGGGGCGGTTAAATCGCCCTGCGATCATGGTCTATGGTGGCACCATTAAACCGGGACATCTTAAAGGTCAGACGCTTGATATTGTTTCGGCGTTCCAAAGTTACGGCGAATATTTGGCGGGTAAAATTGATGATGACGAACGTCAATCTATTGTAGAAAAATCCTGCCCCGGTGCAGGTGCCTGTGGCGGCATGTACACCGCCAACACCATGGCATCTGCGATTGAAGCACTCGGTATGAGCTTACCTTATAGTTCATCTACCCCGGCCGTGGATAAAGGCAAGTTAGATGAATGTCGTGCCGCAGGCGCAGCCGTACGCAACTTACTTGAAAAAGACATTAAACCTCGTGACATCATGACACGTGAGGCCTTTGAAAACGCCTTGGTTATTATCATGGCACTCGGTGGTTCAACCAATGCCGTGTTGCATTTTATTGCGATGGCGCGGGCGGTTGATGTATCACTGACCATTGATGATTTTCAATCGGTGTCTGATCGGATTCCGCTTATTGCTGATCTCAAACCGTCCGGTAAATACGTGATGGAAGATCTGCATAACGTCGGTGGTATTCCCGCAGTGATGAAATACCTGCTTGAGAAAGGCATGCTCAATGGCGATTGCTTAACCTGCACAGGCAAAACCATTGCAGAAAATTTAGCAGACTTGCCAGGTTTAACCGAAGGCCAAGATGTTATCTTGCCAATTGAAAAGCCGATAAAAGAAACCGCTCACATTCAAATTCTAAAAGGCTCACTTGCCCCCGGTGGTTCTGTTGCAAAAATAACCGGCAAAGAAGGTTTGCGTTTTGTTGGTCCTGCACGTGTTTACGATTGTGAAGAAGACATGCTCAAGGGACTGGAAGATGGAAAAATTCAAAAAGGTGATGTGATTGTTATTCGTAACGAAGGACCTAAAGGTGGCCCCGGTATGCCAGAAATGCTCACACCAACCTCAGCTATCATGGGCGCAGGTTTAGGAAAAGACGTTGCTCTTATCACTGATGGGCGTTTTTCAGGTGGATCACACGGATTCATCATCGGGCATGTTGTACCTGAAGCACAAGAAGGTGGTCCCATAGCCTTAGTACAAGATGGCGATGAAATTACCATTGATGCCAACACGCGTGTATTAGATATGGCTGTGTCAGAGGAAGAAATGGCAAAACGTAAAGCCGCTTGGATAATGCCGCCATACAAAGCGACCCGCGGTACGCTTTATAAATTCATTAAGAACGTCAAGAATGCATCAGAAGGGTGTGTGACAGACGAGTAATCTATGATTACTGGATAATAGTTACTTGACATACTATATTTGGTATATATACTTTATAGTATGTGGGAGATATACGAGCATCGGAAGCTAGCTAAACAATTAAAATCCTTACCTATTGATATCCTTAAACGATATGAAAAGTGGAAGGATATTGTCATGATCTCAGGTCCACAAGGGCTAAGGCTTATCAAAGGTTTTCATGATGAATCACTGAAAGGTGATAGGAAAGGTTGTCGATCATCCCGAATGGGAGATAAGTACCGCGTTATATATAACGTAAAAGCATCTGAAATTATGGTACAGGTTATTAATTTGACGGCACATGATTACAGGAAGAAGTGAAATGAAAGATTATCGGAAAGCAAAAAAACAAATTGATGTGACTGTCGGTGAATCAGTCAAAATTATTCGTGAACTTCAGGAATTGAGCCAGAATGAACTGGCTCAATTAACAAACATTCCACAATCAACACTCTCTGCAATAGAAAATGATCGCGTTAAATTAGGTGTTGAGCGAGCTAAAGTGCTCGCGAAGGCTTTACAGTGCCACCCTTCAGTACTTGTTTTTCCAGGTTGGCAGATTAATGGTAAAAAAGCTGCTTGAACCAACCCAGCATCATTAGTGTACTAGCGAGTCAAGGTGGACCTGCTTGTAAAGCATTCTAAATTTTCTCCAGAGGACTCTTTACACCATTACAGCCCTTGCCCATCACATGAGTATAAATCTGTGTAGTTTTCACATCTTTATGTCCAAGTAGCTCTTGTACAGTACGAATGTCATAACCATCCTCAAGTAAATGTGTTGCAAAAGAGTGTCGCAAGGTATGAGAGCTTGCCGGTTTTATTATTCCCGCATTTTGAATAGCTTGTTTTATTTTTCGTTGTAACGTTTTTCCATAGAGGTGATGGCGTCTTCTTATGCCCGTTCGAGGATCAGTTGCAATATTGTTAGAGGGGAAGATGAATTGCCAGCCCCATTCGCGACATGCCTTAGGATATTTTCTTTCCAATGCATGAGGAAGATAAACGCAACCGAAGCCTGAGGTTAGATCTAATTCATGTAATTCTTTAACGCGTGCAAGATGGTTGCGCAGTGGTTCTATAAGTGATTCAGGTAATAACGTAACACGATCTTTGCCACCTTTAGCATCACGAACAAAAATTTGCTTGTAATGAAAATCAATATCTTTTACCCGCAACCTAAGACATTCAAGAATTCTAAAACCGCTACCATACATCATGCTGAATATTAACCAACGAGTACCATCAAATTGTGCCAGCAATGCTTTAACTTCTTGTCGAGTAAACACAACGGGTAAACGTTTAGTACGTTTTGCACGAACGACACCATCAATTAACGGAAGATCTATTTTTAGAACGCGTTTATAAAGAAAAAGCAAAGCGTTTAATGCTTGATTCTGAGTCGATGGAGATACTTTTCTGTTAACAGCCAAGTGTGTTAAATATTCAGTAATTTCATTTACGCCCATTTCTTTAGGGTGGCGTTTATTATGAAAAAAGATAAACCGTTTAATCCACTGAATATATGAGCGTTCGGTACTCATGCTGTAGTGATGAACACGTAATACTTCGCGAGTAGAGTCGAGTAAACGAGGGGTATGTGTAGACGTGGTAAAATTAGCCATTCAGTCCTCCTTGACGTTAGTGGCGTAACGATAGTAGAGTTGACCATAACAACTTAAGCCGTTGATTAAAAGAAAGATATTGCATTTAGTGCAAAACGGCTACATAACACACCTAAATTAATACGGAAGTTTGAACTATAAGAAGATGAAAACAATGGAAATGTTTCTAACAACAAACCCGAAAAACCTAAAAACAGTCATACTATGTAGTCGTTATGCTACATATATATAGTTA